>CANEUT010000062.1 GCA_947441895.1 Rickettsiales bacterium
GCACGATGATTACAAACGCGCCGGCGTGCCCATGCTGCCCGTCACGGCTGGTATTGCTTCCACCAAACGCCATATTTTTGTTTATACGCTGCTGATGATTGCGGTGTCGTTGTCACCGGTGCTGGCGGGTTCGGGCCTTATTTACGCCGTGGGCGCATCGCTGCTTGGATTGAACTTTCTGCGCCATGCCATCATCGTGCTGCGCAGCGACGAGCCCAAACTGGCCATGCGCATGTTTGGTTATTCCATTCTCTATTTGTTTGTCCTTTTTGCCCTGTTATTAATCGATCATTTTATGGGAGCCCCCTATGGCACGTAGTGAAACCCATCGCCGCCAGCGCGGCAAAAACCTCTTTGTCCTTGGGGCATTGCTGCTTTTTATTGGGTCGATGTTCTATCTCACCATTCTGAAAATCAGCGGCGCATAGGCGTCACCCATGAATCATAACCGCACCCTTGTTCCCCTTATCGGCATCGCCCTTGGCATGCTCATGCTGGCCTACGCCTCGGTGCCGCTTTACAAGCTTTTTTGTCAGGTCACGGGCTATGGCGGCACCACGCGTGAGGCGAGCGCCGTCAAACCCAGCAAACCAAACAACAACCGCATCATCACCGTGCGGTTCGACACCAGCACCGACCCCAAACTGCCATGGACATTTAAACCGGTCGAGCGCGAGGTCACCGTGCGCACCGGTGAGAACCGGCTGGTGGCCTTCACCGCCCACAATGATTCGGGCGTGGCCACCATGGGGCGTGCCACCTATAACGTGACCCCGTTCGCTGCGGGACGCTATTTCAACAAAATTCAGTGCTTCTGCTTTGAACAGCAACCGCTTGCCGCCAACCAGTCGGTCAACATGCCTGTGTCATTTTTCATCGACCCTGCCATGCTTGATGACCCCGAACTGCGCGATGTGGCAAATATTACTTTATCTTACACGTTTTTTAGTTATGACAGTCGTAACCAATCAAAGCTGGGTCTTCGTTCATCCGCACTCGCTCCCTAGAGTTTGATGCGGGTGGATGAAATGCTAGGAGGCACTCTGCGCAGGAAGGGAATGTAGCAGCGCTACCTGACCGACCGAGCACGAGAGCCGACAACGCAGTTCGCCTCCAGCATCAAACGAGGACAGTATGAGCGGAAAAGTGACGCACCCCTATCATTTGGTCAACCCAAGCCCATGGCCCATTCTCACGGCCTTCAGCATGCTGCTTTTTGTTGTGGGCGCGGCATTTGCCCTGCACAAAGACCCCATCGGCTATTTTATTTTGGGCGCGGGCGTCATGGCCATCATCGCCTGCGTGTTTTTCTGGTGGCGCGATGTAATTCGTGAAGGCATTGCCGATAAAGCCCACACCGACCGTGTGCGCGTTGGGTTGCGCCTTGGCATGGCGTTCTTCATCACCTCGGAAGTGATGTTTTTTGTGGCCTTCTTCTGGGCCTATTTCAGCGCGGCCTGGTTCCCCCTCGCACCGCTGACCGATGTGTGGGACATTAAAGCGGGCGTGTGGCCGCCGGCTAACATCATCGCGTTTGACCCGTTTGATTTGCCGTTGCTAAACACGCTTATTCTGCTGCTCTCGGGCACCACCGTCACCTGGGCGCACCATGCGCTGCTGGAAAATAACCGCAAAGATTTGGCCGCCGGCCTTGCCTGCACCGTGGGCCTGGGCGTGTTTTTCAGCCTGTGCCAGGCGCTTGAATATAGCCATGCCGCCTTTGGTTTGAAGGATGGCAAATACGCCGCCACCTTCTATCTGGCCACCGGCTTTCACGGGCTACACGTCATGATCGGCACCGCGTTTCTGGCGGTTATGCTGGTGCGCACGCGTCGCGGCACCCTCACCGCCGAAGGCCATCTGGGCTTCGAATTCGCCGCCTGGTATTGGCACTTTGTCGATGTGGTGTGGTTGTTCCTCTTCGTTGGCATCTACTGGATTACCTCCACCTAACTCATGAGTATTTCTATGGCCAACTGCGTCGTCATCTGCGTGCTCGGTCGGTCATGTAGCGCCGCTACACTTCCTCGCTGCGCGCGCCGACTCCTAGCATTTGCCACCTATAAACACTCATGCTGACCGTACCCACGCGCAGCATTTTGCAGCAGATTATCCACCCGCGCTGCCCACGCTGCGGTGAGGGAAAGCTGTTCGCCTCCACCCTGAAAATTACCGACCGCTGCGCAGCATGCGGGCTTGACCTCAGCAAGCATGATGCGGGTGATGGCCCCACGTTTTTTGTTATTCTTCTTGTGGGGTTTCTCATCACCGCTGGCGCCGTGGTGGTTGAGGTGAAATTTGCCCCTGCTTTATGGGTTCACGGGCTTATTTGGGTGCCACTCACCTTCATCAGCTGCATTGTTTTTCTGCGTATGTTTAAAATGCTGCTGGTGACGCTGGAATACCGCCTTGAAATTTTAAAGAGTGAAAAACCCAATGACTAGTTTCCTGCAAAAATTCAACCGCCCACGTCCGGTAGCGCTTATTCTTTTCATCAGCGCGTTTTGCCTCACCGCCGGTTTGGGCACGTGGCAAGTTCAGCGTTTGCAGTGGAAAGAGGGCCTCATCGCCGCCATTGCCGATGCCGCCAAAAACCCGCCCATCACGCAGCTTCCGGTCGATGATGCCGCGCTGAACCAACTGCAATTTGTGCACGCCAAACTAAGCGGCACATGGCTGGGCAACACCGAATTCCACCTCACCCCGCGCTATTTCCACGGCACCTTCGGATACAGCATCATCAGCCCGTTTAAGCTGGCCGATGGTCGCATTCTGCTGGTGACGCGCGGCTGGGTGCCCGCCGCCAAAAAGCAGGCGGACACGCGGCCCGAAACCGCGGTGAAGGGCAAGGCCACCCTCACCGGCATTTTACGCGTGGGCAGCGAGCGCAACCCGTTTATGCCCGATAACCAGCCCGAGAAAAATGTATGGTTCGGGCGCGATGTGGCGCAAATGGCCGAACATGCCAAGCTGGAACGCGTGCTGCCAATCATGATGGACGCGATTGGCGAGCAGGATAAAAAAATTCTGCCCGTGCCATCCGACGGCAGCATTAAACTGACCAACGACCATTTCAGCTATGTGCTGACATGGTATGGCGTGGCGCTGGGCACGCTGGTGATTTTTGTGCTGTCGCACCGGAGAAAATCCTAGTCTTTGTCATTCCCGCGTAGGCGGGAATCTCCTTGAAGTAGATCCCTGCTTTCGCAGGGATGACAAAACAGCCTTAGCATAGCCCAGATCGCTGGCGGGTTAGTCCCTATCTCAATGCAAAAGCTGGATCGTTTCGAATTTTATTAAGCAGATTCGTTGGCTTAATTTCGCCAGATTTCATGTCATAGATAAAAAGGTCAAATGTGCTGGGCTCTGTAATATTGGCCACAAATGTAACAATCGATCCATCATAAGAAACACATGAAAACATCATGGTACTCTGAGCATCTGTAATCTGCATAACGGCATCGTTATCTATTTTGTACAACTCTCGATGGATTTTTCCATCCACCGTGGGCTGATCAGATGGAACCCGCATAAAAACTATTTCTTTTCCCCCCTTGGAAGCAGAAAGGTAACCAAAAGCACCTCTACCATTCAGCATAGTGCCTTTGATCTTCACTTCTTCTGCTTCTGAGAAAAGTTTTGGCATACCCCCAAAGGTCAACTGATAGGATGCGAAGGGTCCCAAATGCAATTCCAGCGCATGTCTCTTTTGCATTTCAAAGTTTCGTGGGCCAATTGCCTCGAAAAGCACCTCTGTCTGCCCAATAAAAAAGGGTTTTACTATAAGACCAAACCCATTTTCTTTATTATTTAGAATTACTTTTTCTGTGCCAGTTTTGGGGTCGAGCAAAATAAGACCATATAAACCAGAACCATTGACATAGAGCACCTTGCCAGTGCCCGGTTGATATACAGGCGCCACTCTACCTTTTGGCCCCTCAGGGGTGAGGGGCGTTACCTTTAGGGTCGCTAGATTAACCTCTGCAATTTGATTGCTATCAATATTGGGATTGCCAATGCCAACCAGAACATTTTTACCGTCATAAGAGAAACTGGGTTTGCGCAGCTCTCTGCCTGGGGGGTTGGGGACGCGTGTTAGTTTGCTACTACGCAAATCAACAAACCCAACACCTGTTGGGCCTTTACCCTCCTTATTGTCGGTATATTCAAAGGCAATGATTTTGCCATCTGGCGATGGGGCAATATTAGTAAAATTGATGCCTTGCGGCCCGTGTTTTGCCCATTCTGGCACGTAAGCCTCCGCAGTGGATGTGAAACCAACCACGCAGCACAGCAGCAAAAACTGAAACACCTTCCTCATCCCATTCCCCCATCATCTGGCCGTGACAGCCAGCGCATCTTAGGCTAAACAACCGGCCATGCATTATATTTCCACACGCGGGGCTGCCCCCAAGGTTGATTTCAAGAACGCATTGCTGGCCGGCCTCGCCAGCGACGGCGGGCTCTATGTGCCTGAGGTGATTCCGGCCTTGTCGCCGCAGCAAATCAGTAGCTTAGCCACATTATCCTACCCTGAACTGGCCGTGGAAATCATGGAGCCCTTCATGGGTGATTGCTTCAGCCGTGAGCAATTACGCAGCATGGTGAACGCGGCCTATGGCAGCTTCCGCCACGCCGCCATTGCCCCCATGGCGCAGCTTTCCGCCAACCATTTCGTGCTGGAATTGTTCCACGGCCCCACCTTGGCCTTTAAAGACTTTGCACTGCAGTTGCTGGGCCATTTGCTGGAAGCGTCCCTCGCCGCGGATGGCAAACGCGCCACCATTTTGGGCGCCACCTCAGGCGACACGGGTTCCGCCGCCATTGCGGGCTGCATGGGCCGCAAAAACCTCGATATTATTATTCTCTACCCCGAGGGTCGCACGTCCGACGTGCAGCGCCGCCAGATGACCACGCTGAACGAGAAAAACATCCACGCCCTCGCCGTCAATGGCACGTTTGATGATTGTCAGGACATGGTGAAAACCATGTTCAGTGACGCGGAATATCGCGCTGAACATCAACTTTTGGCGGTCAATTCCATCAATTTCGCGCGGGTTTTGGCGCAAATCGTTTATTATTTCTATGCCGCGTTGCGTTTGGGCGCGCCCGCGCAAACCATCAACTTCACCGTGCCCACCGGCAATTTTGGCGATATTTATGCGGGCTACCTGGCCCGCGCCATGGGTCTGCCCATCGGCAAACTGGTCATCGCCACCAACCGCAACGACATTCTGGCTCGCTGCGTAGCCACGGGCGAATACGCCATGCAGGGCGTGCATCCATCGCTTTCCCCCAGCATGGATATCGAGATTTCCAGCAACTTTGAGCGTTTGCTGTTCGACCTGTATGGACGCGACGGTGCAAAACTGAGTGCAGATATGGCCGAATTCCGCAAAACCAAATCGCTCAAGCTAACCCCATCGCAACACGCCGATTTGCAAGCCATTTTCGCTGCCCACACCACCGATGATGCAGCGACATTGGCTTGCATTAAAAATACGTTCGCCCGGAGCGGCACGCTCCTCGACCCGCACACCGCCTGCGGGGTGGATGCCAGCGAGCAGTTGCGCTTAAGCGGCACCACGGTGACACTTGCCACGGCGCACCCGGCGAAGTTTCCGGATGCGGTGCGCGAAGCGACCGGCATTACCCCGCCGCTGCCCGCGCATTTGGCCGATTTATATGAGCGCGCAGAAAAAATAACGCCCATGGCGCGTGACGTGGAGACATTAAAACAGTATATCAATTCACTTTAACCACGTCATTGCGAGCGCATAGCGAAAAAAATCACTATGTCATTCTGAGCAACGCGAAGAATCCAGATCCTTCACTTCGTTCAGGATGACAAGTTAAGATCGATTGCTTTCGTCACCAAGGCTCCTCGCAATGGCAAAGAAATAGAATATTATGAGCTATCAACGTTCCAACCTCGATAACGGTCTGCGCATCGCCAGCGAAGTGATTGCCGGTGCCGAAACCGCGGCCTTCGCCATTGCGGTGGATGTGGGCGCGCGCGATGAATCCATCGAGGAAAATGGCCTGTCGCATTTGCTGGAGCATATGGCATTCAAAGGCACAGCGCGCATGAACGCCAAGCAAATCGCCGAAGAATTCGATATGATGGGCGGCAACGTGAATGCCTATACCAGCCACGAACACACGGTCTATGAAGCGAAGGTGCTGAAGGAATATGGCGCCGATGCGCTGCGCTTGTTGTGCGAAATTGTCGCCGGTTCCACGTTTGATGCCGATGAGCTGGAACGCGAGCGCGACGTGGTGCTGCAGGAAATTGCCATGCATCAAGACACGCCCGATGATTTGGTGTTCGACCTCTATCAGACCATGGCCTTTGGTGATGCGCCGCTGGGCCGCAGCATTTTGGGTGAGCCCTCGCGCGTTGCGAAATTTACGCGGGATGATTTGCTTTCTTACACCGCCAAACATTACCAGCCATCGCGCCTCGTCATCGCCGGTGCCGGTGCCGTGAATCACGATGAAATGCACGCGGTGGCGCAGGAGTTTTTTGGTGACCGGGTGGATGTGAAACGTGCCACGCCGCGCGCAGCCGCGCATTATGTGGGTGGTGAAAAAACGCTGGAGAAAGAGCTGGAGCAAGTGCAGTTCGCCCTTGGTTTTCCGGCCGTCAGCGCGCTTGATGCCGACTATTATGCCATTCAGGTGCTGGTCACTATTTTGGGTGGCGGCATGTCGAGCCGCCTGTTTCAGGAAGTGCGCGAAAAGCGCGGGCTGGCCTATTCGGTTTCGGCGTTTGCGCAGGGCTATCAAGATGTGGGCATGGTGGGCATTTATGCGGGTACCACGGCGGAACATGTGCCGGAATTGATGGTGGCGCTGAAAGAAGTGCTGGGCGAATTTAAGCATAGCGTTAGCGCGCCGGAATTGCTACGCGCGAAGAATCAGATGAAAGCGAATTTGGTAATGTCGCGCGAGAATTGCGGTGCCATCGCCGAGTGGATTGCGCGGCATTTGCATGTCTATGGTCGCTATCGCACCGCGCCGGAATTGCTGGCGGAAATTGATGCCGTGACCGAAGCCGATATCAGCCGCCTTGCCGCCAAATTTTTTGATCATGCCACACCCGTGGTGGCCGCCCTTGGCCCCGTGGGCAGCGTGACCAACGCTCAGCTTGCATCGCGGCTTGCGGCATGAATATTTCTTTTATCATGTCATACCGGAAAAATTTTCAGGAGAAAATTTTCTCCGGTATCCAGCAGAGCAAAATACCAGCAGGAATTTTGCGTTTTTCTAAAATGTCTTCTGACATTTTAGAAAGTCTGTATCCCGGTGTTACTTCGCCTGCTGGCTGCGTAAACCGGGATGACAAATCGTGAATCATATTTTTCATTGCACGGTGGAAGAAGCGGATACGGGCAATCGGCTCGATAAATTTCTGGCGAGCGCCGTGCCACAACTAAGCCGCGCGCGCATTCAGCAATTGATTGATCAAGCCTGCGTGGTTCGCGGCACCACGCCCGTCAGCAGCGCCACCTATAAGGTGAAGCTGGGCGAGGCCTACACGATTACCGAACCGGCGGTGACGGCGCTTGATTTAACCCCCAGCGCCATCAAGCTCGACGTAGTTTACGAAGATGCCGATTTGCTGGTGATTAACAAACCGGCGGGCATGACGGTTCACCCCGCCGCTGGCACCCATGGCGACACGCTGGTGCATGCATTGCTGGGCCATTGTGGTGATTCGCTTTCGGGCATTGGCGGCGTGGCCCGCCCGGGCATTGTGCACCGGATTGATAAAGAAACCACCGGCCTGTTGGTGGTGGCCAAGCATGACGCCGCGCACCATCATCTTTCCGCCCAGCTGAAAGACCACAGCTTGAAACGCACCTATGTGGCCTTCACCTGGGGCGGCCTCACCCCGCGTGATGGCACGGTGGATGCACCACTGGCCCGTCACCCGCGTCACCGCCGCCAAATGGCGATTATCGAGAGCGGCCGCCACGCCATTACGCATTATGAAACCGTGCAGACCTATCACGCGCCGGGCAGCATTATGCCGCTGGCCAGCAAAATCATCTGCAACTTGGAAACCGGACGCACGCACCAGATTCGTGTGCATATGGCCCACCGCAAAGCACCGCTCATTGGCGATCCGGTCTATGGCGCCACCACCACCACGCGCCTTAACCGCTTAAAAGCATCTGGCATGAGCGTGCCGGAAGAAGTGATGGAGGCACTGAAAGTTTTCGATCGTCAGGCACTGCATGCCATGGAACTGGTGCTGGTTCACCCCAGAACCGGCGAATTCATGGAATTTTCCTGCCCCCTGCCTCATGATATTATCGCGCTTGAAGCCGCCTTAAGCAGC
>CANEUT010000063.1 GCA_947441895.1 Rickettsiales bacterium
CGCGAGCTGGCATTCCTCAATTCCGGCGTGCGCATTCTGCTGGCCGATAAACGTGGTGCCGAGCCAAAAGAAACTGAATTCTATTACGAAGGCGGCACCGAGGCGTATGTGCAATATCTCGATCGCAGCAAAGTGGCGCTTCACCCCACCATTATGATGGCGGGTGAGAAAAACGGTATCACCGTGGAAGTGGCCATGCAGTGGAACGATTCGTACCACGAAAATACGCTCACCTTCACCAATAACATTCGCCAGCGCGACGGCGGAACGCACTTGATTGGCTATCGCGCCGCGCTCACGCGTTGCATCAACGCCTATGCGAACGAAAAAGGCATGGCGAAAAAAGAGAAGATTGATTTGAGCGGCGATGACGCACGTGAAGGCCTGACGGTGATTATTTCGGTGAAAGTGCCGGATCCTAAATTCAGTTCGCAAACGAAAGATAAACTGGTTTCCAGTGAAGTGCGTCCGGTGGTGGAATCCATTGTGGGTGATAAGCTTGGCCAATGGTTTGAAGAACATCCGTCGGAAGCAAAAAATGTTATCGGCAAAATTTATGAAGCGGCTGCTGCGCGTGAGGCGGCGCGTAAAGCGCGCGAATTGACCCGTCGTAAAGGCGCGCTTGATATTGCAAGTCTGCCCGGCAAACTGGCCGATTGCCAAGAACGCGACCCAGCATTTTCTGAACTTTTCATCGTTGAGGGTGACTCGGCGGGTGGTTCGGCCAAGCAGGGGCGTGACCGTAAAACGCAAGCCATTCTGCCGCTGAAAGGTAAAATTCTGAACGTGGAGCGCGCACGGTTCGACCGCATGCTTTCAAGCGCTGAAGTGGGCACGCTCATCACCGCCATTGGCACTGGCATTGGGCGCGATGAATTCAACATCGAGAAAACACGCTACCACAAAATCATCATCATGACCGATGCTGACGTGGATGGTTCGCATATTCGCACGCTGTTGCTCACCTTCTTCTATCGTCAAATGCCGCAGCTGATTGAGAAGGGCTATCTCTACATCGCCCAGCCACCGCTGTTTAAAGTGAAGCGCGGCCAAAGCGAAACCTATTTGAAAAACGCGGAAGCGTTGCAGGAATATCTGCAGAACGTGGCGCTTGATGAGGCTGAGTTGAAACTTGCCAGCGGCACGATCACCGGTGAGGCGCTTGCCAAAAAAGTGAATGATACCGCCAAAATTGTTGAGCTGACGCAGCCGCTGGTGCGCCGTGTGCCTTCCGTTATGGTTGAGGCGGCGATGCTTTCTAACCTGTTCGGCGGCGGATCGGTCGAAGAATTTGTCAAAGTGCTGAATACGCTTTCGGCAACGGCCACCCCATGGAAAGCCGAGAAAACCGAAAACGGCATTACTGTGGCGCGCACCGTGCGCAGCGTGGTGGAGCATGTGCTGCTTGATGTTAAATGGCTCGCCAGCCGCGAAGGCAAGGAATTGGCTGCTATTTACCCAACCCTCAAGGCTGATTATGCGGCGCCCGCCAAGTTCAGCCGCAAGGGCACCGAGGTGGAAGTGCGCACGCCAGCGCAATTATTCCAGGCGATTATGGATATTGGTCGCAAGGGGCTTTCAAGCCAGCGCTTTAAAGGTCTGGGTGAAATGAACCCCGAGCAGCTTTGGGAAACCACTTTGGACCCCACCAAGCGTACCTTGTTGCAAGTTACGGTTGCCGATGCGTCGGACGCGGATGAGGCGTTTAGCACCCTCATGGGCGATGTGGTAGAGCCGCGCCGTGATTTTATTCAAAGCAATGCACTGAAGGTAATCAACCTTGACGTTTAAGGGGCACCTTGAACGTCAATTGTCATCGTATCTTCATCCAACGCCTTCAATTGGTTTGGTAAATTAGCTTCATCATAATCAGATGAGGCTTTATGAGCGATGCAGACCAAGCAAAAAAAAGGACAAAGGTAAATCTCGATCAGCTTGAATTGCGCGAGGTGACGGGGGATGAGTTAGATGCAGTCAAAGCAGCGCTGGTCGATAGCGAGCGGGTGCATCCGTTTTCCGAGCCAACCATTGATGATCTGAGCAAGCATCGTCTTGCGCGGTCTCACGGGAAGCCAGCGCAGGGAGAGTGGGATAAGCATTGCTTTGGGTTGTTTGCACCAAAAAGCCATTTTCCTCAGGCGGCGGTCTATGTCAATCTGCGTCACTTGAAGGCGGATGAGCAAGGAAAAGTCACAAGTGATCAGTTGCCCGGAAATATTGCTGAGATACTCAGCGAGGAAGTAAAACCCGTAGCCAATCCCAATACGGCGATTTTTTATACGATCAGTAACATGACCCGATCCGATCAGAATACCTTTGAAGTCACTTACGAGGGGTGCAATGATTCACTTGCCGAACGACTGATTAAAAAAGTGGCCGAACATCTGGGGAAAAAGGAAAACGGCGCCATTCAGAATTTTTCGACGCTTTCGCCGTTGCGCAGTGGTGTGGGTGGTTCGGCCAAAGGCTTTGCCCAGTGGCTTGATGCAAAATTGGAATCAGGCGGTGTTGATGCGTTGTTAACCCCGATTGAAAAAGAAACATTAGGAGCATCGCCCGCGTATGGTATTCGTTCCATGCGCGATGGCTATCAGCAATTGGGTGAAACTCAGAAAAGTTTTTTCAATACGTTGATGAAAGATTTGGGTGTATTTTATTTGGCGGAAGAAAAATCGCCGAATGTTGAAACGATTGTTCGCGATCCTGTGGGGCAGTTTCACCTTAGCAATGGTGCGCAAATTGCCAATATCCATTATCAGCATAACGCCACCACTGAAAGTGACCAAAAAGGCGGTGGCGGCTTAATGGTTAATTACCGATACGAGCTCGATAAAATAGCGCAGCGTAAACATGCCTATAAAGAAAGTGGCGCGGTTGCCCTTAATCCAGAAATGGCTGAACGTCACCAGTCTCGTATGAGCAATAACAAGGCACCGGCAGCATCCATCTCTGATGTTTCACCTGTGGATATTATCAAGAGAGGCAATTCTCTGTAGCAGTAATAGTGAATGGCTGACAAAGGATCGGCATAACATGCTGAAAGTTTATAGTTTTTAATTAATGAATGAATATTTGTCAGGTCCGTCTTGCATATTTATGGTTAAGGTGCTTGACGTGTGCAGTGCAATAGCTTATAAGCCGACTTCCGGGCATATTTAATAATTGCCCACAGATTTATCCACGGACATAAAAAAACGGTCAAGAAAGCAGGATTAGGCGATGGCAAGACGTTGCGCAATTACAGAAAAAGGTGGCATGAGCGGTAATACCGTGTCGCACTCGAACCGCAAGGCGAAACGCCGCTTTTTGCCGAACATGCAGCAAGTGTCGCTGCTTTCCGACTCGCTGGGTAAAACCGTGCGCATGCGCATTACTGCCAGCACCCTGCGCACCATCGATCACAATGGTGGCCTCGACAATTTCCTCATGAGCACCCACAGCAAGTCGCTGTCGGAAGAGGCTCGTAACCTGAAAAAAATGATCATCAAGGCACGTGCAGCCGCTGCTGATAAGCCAGCTGCTTAGTGTTTTGATTTGCTCCGCGAGATCGCCTTCTGGCGATCGCTCCGCGAAGATCCGCTAGCTGATGGCTCGCCCGGCTCGCATACCGAACTGAAAAAGGCCCCGGAAACGTGGCCTTTTTTATGTCCGGCATTATGTGGTGGAATTTTTGTCATCCTGAGTGAAACGAAGGATCTCGTCAACGCATTCAGATTCTTCGCTTTGCTCAGAATGACAAAGGCTATGCCCGCCTTCTGCGTTCGCTTTTTCGGGTCAAGCGAATATCTTCCTTGCTGAACAGGCTGGTGATTTGCTGTAACATGGCATCGCCCAATTGCTCCACATCATGCAAGGTGACGGCGCGGCTGTAATAGCGTGTCACATCGTGCCCAATGCCAATGGCCAGCAGCTCTACCGCACCTTCGCGTTCCACATAGTGAATCACTTGCCGCAAATGATGGTCAAGGTAAGCACCGGAATTGCTACTGAGGGTGGAATCATCCACCGGTGCACCATCAGAAATCACCATCAGAATTTTGCGTTGTTCGTGCCGCGCTTTCAGCCGCTGATGCGCCCAAAGAATGGCTTCACCATCGATATTCTCTTTCAAAATGCCGTCTTTCAGCATCAGCCCAAGGTTCTTGCGGGCGCGGTTGAGGCGTTGATCGGCCGATTTATAAATAATATGGCGCAAATCATTCATGCGACCAGGCGAAGCGGGGCGGCCAGCTTCCAGCCATGCTTTGCGGCTGCTGCCGCCTTTCCAATCACGCGTGGTGAAGCCAAGAATTTCCACTTTCACGCCGCAGCGTTCCAGCGTGCGCGCCATAATATCGGCGCTGAGGGCCGCAATGGTGATGGGGCGCCCGCGCATGGAGCCTGAATTGTCGATGAGGAGCGTAACAACGGTGTCGCGGAACTCGGTGTCGTTCTCAAACTTATAAATGGTGGTGGTGTCAGGCCGCGCGACGAGGGTGGCCAGGCGCGCATTATCGATGATGCCGTCTTCCAATTCATAAATCCATTTACGTTCTTGCTGAGCCAGCAACAGCCGCTGCAAGCGCGTGGCTAAGCGGCTGGTGACAGTGTGGTAATGTTTTACTTTCTGCATCAGCGTGTCGAAAAGTTTTTGCAATTCTTCGGGTGGCGCAAGCTCGCTTGCGCTGGTGATTTCATCGAATTTATTGGTGAAGCTGTGATAGGCAATGCCGCCGGGCATGTCAAAGTTGGGCTGATTACTGGCGGCGCGCGGCGCTTTTTCACGTGCGTCTTCGTCGTGCTCCAGTTCCAAATCCAAATCGCCGGGGGCTTTCACTTCGTGCCGCGCACCGTCTTCTTTGTCGTTCGGGTCACCGGCCGATTGTAATGATTGCATGGCTTCATCCTGCATCATTTCATCGACATCATCATCGTTGTGATGGCCGGTGACGTCGGCGGCTTCGGCGGTGTCGCTTGGGCTGCTGCCATCGTTCGTGGTGCGGTGGGTGGAGAGCTGCAAATCAACCAGCAGCGCTTTGGTGATGCGCGAGAATGCTTCCTGATTATTCAGCGAATCGGCGAGTTTGTCTAAATGCTTTCCCGCCTGCGCCTCAATCCACGGACGCCACATGGCAACCATGGTGGCGATGGCCTCAGGCGGTGCCTCACCGGTGATGGCTTCACGCGCCAGCATGGCCACCACATCGGGCAAAGCCTCGTTCGATTTTTGTGACATGCGCGCATAACCGGCCATTTCAAACGCCACTTTGTGACGCTCGGCCAAGTTGGCTTTCATGCCGGGGAACTGGTTGGCGCCAATGGCTTCCAGCCGAATTTGCTCCAGCGCGTCGAACGTGGCGGCGGCGCCTTCGGTTTTTGGGCGCAGTTTTTGGTGGGTACCCGCTTTGTGATGTTTGAAGGCCAGCGCCGCTAAATCGACCTGACCGCGCAAATGACGCACCACGTCGGCCTGCGGTGCATCAATGCGTTTATAAAGCATGATGCGTTCGTTTTGCGAAAGCGGATCATCGCCCACATGGTTTAGCCCCACATTCACCGATAATTCGGCGTGGCCAGAAATGGCCTGCGCCACTTCGCTCTGGCGGCGCAGAAATTCGGTTTCGTTCTCAGCTTGGGATGGATCGCGGTGCTTCACAAATGCTAGGCGGCAACGGGCTGCAACAAATCCACATCGAAGCAGCGCTGGTAATATTCGGCGATGGTGGCGCGTTCGGTCTCGTCGCATTTGTTAAGGAAGCTGAGGCGGAAGGCCATGTGCACATCATGGAAGATGCTGTAATTCTCGGCCCATGTCAGCACGGTGCGCGGGCTCATGACGGTGGAAATGTCGCCATTCATGAAGCCAGCGCGGGTGAGGTTGGCCATGGCAACCATGGTGGCAACCAGCTTTTTGCCTTTGGCATCACCCAGTTTTGCCAGCTTGCTGGTGACGATTTTTTCTTCCACTTCGGCGGGCAGATAATTCAGGGTGGTCACAATGTTCCAGCGGTCCATCTGCCCTTGGTTGATGGGCTGGGTGCCATGGTAAAGCCCTGTGGCATCGCCAAGGCCAATGGTGTTGCTGGTGGCGAAAATGCGGAAATAATCATGCGGACTAATCACCGTGTTCTGGTCCAGCAGCGTCAGCTTGCCTTGCGCTTCCAGAATGCGCTGAATCACGAACATCACATCGGGCCGGCCCGCATCATATTCATCGAACACCAGCGCCACGGGGCGACGCAGCGCCCAAGGAATAATGCCCTCGGCAAAAGCGGTCACTTGTTTGCCCTCTTTCAGCACAATGGCGTCACGGCCGATGAGATCGGTGCGGCTGATGTGGCTATCCATGTTGATGCGGATGAGGGGCCAGTTAAGGCGCGCGGCCACTTGCTCGATGTGGGTTGATTTTCCCGTGCCGTGATAGCCCTGCACCAGCACGCGGCGGTTAAATTGGAAACCGGCCAAAATGGCCAGTGTGGTTGCCTTATCGAACTGATAATTTTCATCCACCTCGGGCGTGAGCGAGTGCGGGCTTGGGAATCCCACCAGCTTCATGTCCGATTCAAAACCGAATAGTTTTTCGGTGGTGAATTTTTTGGTTGGAATCTCGTCGAAATTTTCGTCGGTCTTGCTCATGTTATTCCTTCAGTTCTTTGCCTTTGCGATCTTCGAAAAGGCAGGCGGGGTTGCGGATGGGGTTATAAAGCGTTTGGTCTTCCATTTCCCAATAATCGGGATTGCTGGCAATTTCACCAAGCAGTTTGCGTGATTTATCGTCGAGCTTCTCAATCGTCACCGTGTCTTCGTTGAGGATAATGCCACTGTTGGGATAATTTTTTTTAAACGTTTCGCGCATGGCAGGGTTCAGGCGATAGCGTTGAAAAATGCCGTGCACCACGTTGAAGCGATAGATGCGGCCACCGTTATCGGCTGCGTCTTTTTTCAGCAGCAGAAATTTCTGATCATCCAGCACCCAGCCGCGCACCAGTTGGCTTAAATCTTTGCCGGTTGGGTCACGGCGAAATTCGCTGACATAGAGTGATTCACCAATTTTATTAAGGCAGCTATCGGTCTTCGCCTCGTTCCATGCGGTGTCGAAGTTCTTCACCAGCAGGCAACCGGTAAGCAAAAGAAGAACGCTCGTCATTGCGAGGAGGCGCAGCCGACGTGGCAATCCAGACGGTAAGCGGTATCCAGCGCCGAAGACTCGGCGCGCTGGATTGCCACGGCCTTTGGCCTCGCAATGACGAATCATGACTTACTTCTCCATATAATGCGTCAGCAGATGCTGATAGGCTTGGGTGATTTTTTTAAATGTTTCTTCCGCGTTGGCGTTACCACGATTTACATCGGGGTGGTATTTTTTTACCAGCTCACGATATTGCGTTTTAATGGTCACTTTATCGCTTGGATGTTCCAAATCAAGCACGGCCAACGCATCTTTTTCGCGCGCGCTGATGGGGCGCACATCAGCCTTGAAGCTTGGCGCGTCACCAAACATGCGGCCAAAGGCTTCTTCCAGCCGCGCATTTGGGTTGCCCTTCAGCTGGTCCATGCGCCAAGTGGGGCGGTGGCCCGTGGTTGCGTCTTTCTGAAACGCATAAATTTCAGATTCATTCATGCCTTCGAAATAATTCCAGTTTTTGTTGAATTCTTTGATGTGGCCTTCGCAGAACCACTGATATTCACGCAAGTTGGTGCGCGAGCGCGGGGCGCGAAAGTCGCCAGCTTCCATGCAGCCCGCCCAATAGCAGCGGTGGCCGGAAGGTTCGTGTTCGGTGGAATTTTTTCGCTTTGCCATATCAGGCGCTACTATCGGATTGTAAGGCGTTGCGTTGCTGGAAAAAATCGTTGATTTGCAAGACGAAGCGGGTGCAGCGTAGCCATTCTACGTTAGCCCGCGTCAACACAGCGAGCGACGATTTTTGCCGCACCCCTGTGGGCCATAGTTTATTTGGCCGAATAACGGCAAAAAATTTCTTTGCCGTAGATCCCGCTACGCCTTCAAAATTTTCTTTGTTCTTTGGCCAAATAAACATACGGCGCAATCTCCTTACAATCCGATAGCAGCGCCTAGCAATATCGTGTAAATGATGCGAGTTTTCAATCGAGAATAGGGTGATTTTATGGCGATGGCAGAAAAAATTCGCACGGTGTTGGAAACAGCCTTTGCGCCAACCCATCTGGAGGTGGTCGACGATTCCGCCAAACATGCCGGTC
>CANEUT010000064.1 GCA_947441895.1 Rickettsiales bacterium
GCTCGCTGCTGCCCTCATTGTATTTCGTGAAGTGCTGGAATCAGCCTTAATTGTTAGCATTGTGCTTTCCGCCGCGCGCGGCATGGCCGGGCGCTTTCAGTGGGTAGGCGGCGGCGTGCTTGCAGGGTTGCTGGGTGCGGGCTTGCTGGCTTTGTTTGCCAGTGAAATATCGTCGGCGGTGTCGGGCATGGGGCTGGAATTGTTCAACGCATCGGTGCTGGGCCTGGCGGTCATTATGCTTGGTTGGCACAATGTGTGGATGGCAAGCCACGGGCGCGAAATGGCCAAACATGCGGGCGACATTGGCCGCGCCGTTACTGCCGGCAGCCGTCCGGCTTATGCGCTGGCGATTGTGTGTGGCGTTGCGGTGCTGCGCGAAGGTTCGGAAACGGTGCTGTTTATGTATGGCATTATGGCGGGCGGAAACGACAGCATGTGGATGGTCGCCGGCGGCGGCTTGCTTGGCATGGTGGCCGGTCTGGCCATTGGCGTTGTGTTATATTTTGGCCTCATGCGCATTCACATGTCACGCATTTTCAAAGTCTCCGGCATCATGATTTTGCTGTTGGCTGCCGGGCTTGCGGCGCAGTGCGCGGGCTATTTAGTGCAGGCCGATTTGCTGCCATCGCTGGGTTCGAACATATGGGATACCTCGCAAATTCTGAGCGAAGATAGTTTGCTGGGTAAAATTCTGCATACGCTGGTTGGCTACATTGCTCAGCCGCAAGGTATTCAGATTGTGTTTTATGTGGCAACGCTGGCGATTATTGGTGCCGGCATGAAGCTGATGGCGCCAAAGCATGGTGCCATGAAAGTAAGCGCAGCCGCCAACTAGTCGCTCAGTTCTATCCATTCAATGGGGGCAGGTAGGGATTTTCTCGCTTGGCTACGCCTCCCCTCGGCCTGTTGGCCTCGTGGTCGAACTAAAGTTCTCATCCCAGCATGATATTTTAAGAAGAAAAGGGCGCTGTTGCGCTGATCCTTTTCTTCTTAAAATGGCGGTCTGTTGGTTGCACCGCTCGCTCCTCGTTATAAAAAGACACTAGCAAAACTGCGGCTCTTAAAACCAGTACTCTGCTGTCATGAATACTACGCTAGGCATGGCATTCTTGGCGGAAACTATATTTCCTCTATATTTTCATAAAGCTCATGAAGCCTGCTGTTTTTGAATCTAAATTTGGTGCCATGATTGTGACCTGTCCTGGCATCAAAATCTACTAACGTATCGCCAATCTCAATCGTTGTAATGAATCGATCTATAGAAAATCCAGACAGCTTCATAATTTTTGAATATAAGAAAAACTCTTTGCCATCTACTTTCTTCACCTCGGCACCCACAAAGAAACAGTTGTGTAGCTTGGTTCCTGCTTTATGAAATAAATCTTGGAATCCCCAATATGGCTGGGGGTCGAGCTCTAACAGTCCAGCATTTTTCTTAACAGAATTCAGCCACCCGCTATGTTTTTCTGCTACTGCCGAAGCATCAAAAGAGATAAGAACCTTCTCTGCGGCCCTATCAACGACAACTTTAAATCCCCTGTCACTTCTCGATAAAGCTGAGATTGTTTGCCTAAAACTTTTTTCGTTTTCAGGATACTTTTTTCCTGCTTCTTTATGTGCCCACCCATATTTAGGTAATAAAATTGAGGGAATAAATTTTAATGCAGTAGGTGACGGCTCCATATGAAAAAGCGTCGTGAGAGAAGATGTATTGAGTCGTTGACATTTAAGTTCCCATTCCGCAGCATTTGGGATTGGCAAGTTATTTTCTTCAATACCAAGCAAGTCTTCAATTGTATTTCCAACGCCTCCAGCATTGCCATGTCTACCGCTTTCAATCCAACCCATAGCTTTAATTTCTCTGAGTTTAGCAATGAGTGACTCTTTTGTATAAATAGGTATTGGCATTATTTTTCCTGATTATTTTGAATGGCGAAAAAGTTCGAGTTCTTGAAGAAAGGAATCCATTTCCTTTTTTTTGTTCGCCTTTGATGATTGAGCAGCAATTCGCGCATTTGCCATTTCAACATAGTCTGCTGTAATTTCTATTCCTATAAAATCTCTATCGAGTTTTTTGGCGGCAACGCCAGTTGTGCCAGAACCCATAAATGGATCTAAGACTGTCTTTGCATTTGTCGACGATATAATTCTTTCAATAAGAGCAACAGGAAAAGGGGCGGGATGTTCGTTATTCATTTCCTGAGTAAATTGCCAAATATCTCCATGAGCATTTGCTTTAGGGGCCAACTTAAATTCAGATTTGCAGATTAAATATATGACTTCATATGTTGGTAAAAAATAACCGGCATTGAAATTTATGCCGCCTTTTCTTTGCCATATAATTATTTGTCTTACTGGCAATCCAGCAACAATATCACTCCTATCTTGCAGGAGTCCGCCTTGAACTCGCCATTTATGATTGTAAAAAATGGCTCCATCTTCAGGTATAATCCTGAACATTTCAGCTAAACAATTCCTTTGCCACTCAACATATTTATCATGCGGCATACAGTCGTCATGGTCACTATATCCATTGATGAGAGCGGCATTTGACCATTTTCCACCTCTTCCATCTTTCATACCGTTTCCAGTAGAGTTTTTTAGATTGTAAGGTGGGGAAGTAACAACAAGGTCTACACTCCCGTCAGGAATTTTTTTCATTATATTTATACAGTCACCTTGTATAACCTTGTTTATAAAGTCTTGTGGAAACTGCATAATTTTAATTCCGGTTGAGTTGTTATGATTCGATTATGGGAAAACCGGATAAGAAATCAAGCTAATCATTCTCAATATAACGCCGTACTTAACGTTGGTATGCTGTAAACAATGCTAGGCGTAGTTAGATAGCAACTCTCAGCTACAACCATATCGCCAAACCACTGAATTGTATTGACTAAAAATACCCGTATCGACTTTTCCCAAGTACGGAAAAATATAATAACCCACTCTCAAACCCTTACTTGAGAGCAAAAATGCATCATTTTTCTGAATTCTCAAGTCAGGGGATAATCGCGTGAGGCGCAGAAAAACTAAGGTTTTTATATGCGCCAAAAACTGTCGGGAAAACAGTTTCCGAAAATACATGGCGGACAGGGAGGGATTCGAACCCTCGATAGAGTTACCCCTATGCCAGTTTTCGAGACTGGTACCTTCAACCACTCGGTCACCTGTCCGCACTTTCCGCGAGGGGAGTGGTTTCCCTCGTGGTTGAATTTCTTTTGCTCCGCGAAATTGTCTACTGACAATCGCTACGCGCAGCTATCGCTGGCTGATGGCTCGCTCGCCCGGCTCGCTGTCTGGCTCGGTCACCTGTCCGCACTCGATTCTTAGGCGTATTTGCGCGCCTAAGGCGGCGGGATATAGCAAGCTTTAGCGCATGGGTCGAGATTTTTTCGCAAGCGATGCTTAAATTGCCCATTGTTTAGCTGTTAACGGTGCATTCCAGCGCATCAATTGCCATTCTGAGGTGCTTGGGGCCCAGTGGCAGTGCTGAACTAAGCAGGTGACCTGATTGCCCGCCGCGTTATAAAAAATGCGATCAAATTTAGCGCTGAGGGCAATGGAAAGGCCGCGTCCGTGAATTTGGCAATGTTGGGTGGCGCGCATCATGTGCGCGCGCCAATTAAACCCTTCGCCCTGATCGCGAATAATAATTTCATATTGATCATGGTTTTGGATAAGCGTCACATCGACATATCGTTGCTTATGGCTGGCGCAAGCAAGCCGGCTATTTATTTCTGCTTCCCATTTTCCATCGCGTACCAGCAGCTCTTTTTGGTTGGCACCAATGCCTAAATTGCCGTGTTCGAGGGCGTTGAGCAAAAGCTCGTAAATGGCAGTGACATATTGGGTGGGGGTGGGTAAGCGACTGGCCAGCTGGCTGGCAAGTGGATACACTTCCTCAAGCCGTTGCAGGCGGTAATGATTGGTTTGCAGGGCATAGAACATCATGTTGCCTTATGTCGGTGCTGATCGGCGGCGAACCACCAGCAGCGTCAAGTCATCTTCCAGGTCGCGGCGATTGCAGTGGCGGTGCAAATAATCGATCAGCATTTCTTTGATGGCCGTTGCTGATGCATTGGGATGCTGTTCTAACAGTGCCATAATGACCTCTTCGCTGATGAATTCGCCCGCTTCATTAGCTGTTTCTGTCAACGCATCGCTATAGAGCAGCAATGTATCATCGATGCCGAACGCAATGGTGTTGGTTTCATAAAGATTCATACCAATGCCAAGCGGCGCATTGCTGCCATCGATCATTTCGGCTTTGCCGGTGCCCCCACGCAGAATAATGGGGTGTGGGCTGCATGCGCAGGCATAAAAAAGACGGCTGCTTTGCGTGTCAATAATGCCATAAAACATGGTGGCGAATTGGCCGCGAAGCAGCAATTGTAAAAGCTTGTCGTTAAGATGCGAAAGATATTCGCCCGGACGTGCGGTGAGGGGGCTTATTTCTTGCAAATAGGCTTGCAGCCGGAAGGCGTTGAGGGCCGAGGCAACGCCGTGGCCCGACAAATCAACCATCCACAGCGTGGTTTGATTGGGAAAAATGTTTTTTATGCCCCAGAAATCTCCTCCAATTTCAGATGATGGTTGAAAATGGCCCGCAATATCAAGCGCGCAGCGTTCTTCAATCGCTTCAATATCGTGGTGCTTGGGCAAAATAGCCAATTGCAGTTGGCAGGCGCTTTCCAGCTCTTCTTGCACACGATCTTTGTACAGCTTCAGGTTTTTAAGGCAAAGCTGCCGTTCCAAATGCACACTAATACGGGCGCATAATTCATCGGGATAAATAGGCTTGCTGATAAAATCGCTTGCGCCGACAGTGAAGGCTTTAACGCGCTCTTCGGGGTTGCTAAGAGAAGTTTGAATTAGGATTGGCAAATTTTTATAATCCGCCATAGCGCGAATACTGGCGCAGCAATCATAGCCATCCATAATTGGCATAATAACATCTAAGATCACCAGATCGGGCTTTAAATGTTCGACCAAAATAAGGGCGTCTTGCCCATTCTCTGCGGTGTGCAAATTAGTATAGCCGCGCTTTTTTAATGTTTTTTCTAGAAAAATACGATTGGTTTCCTCGTCCTCAACGATCAAAATCATCGCACTGTATATTTGCTGATGTAAATCATGTGCCATGTGATGCATCGACGGACCCTTCATGAAAAAAAGCGAATGTCTGTGGTGTTAAAGAGCAGGATAGTTGTTTGAATAGAAAAATCAACCTATAGTTGTTTTTGGGTTATCAAATCACTAGTCAAAAAATGGCACCCGGTGGGTTAAATTGCTATTGTATAAATAACAAAATATCATTTAATTGAAATCTAAGAAATACATTCGAATTTTCTATATTTTTCTAAAATATCCATCCATTGGTGCAACCGGCATAATGTTTGCTAGTTATTGAAAATGAAGGCGGTTTATGGAGTTCACTGAATATCGTGATGATGGTCGCTATGAGATTGATATGCGCGGCCGCCTTACATTTGCCGATCATGCTTGTTTTTTAGAAATACTAAAACACATTGGCAGTGCAGAATTTCGCGATGTGCGGTTTGATGTTTCGCAGCTTGATTTTATAGATTCTGCCGCCATGGGAATGTTTTTATTGGCGTTAGAAGAAGCCAATAAATTTCACACATCCATCACGCTGATTGGTGCTCAGGGCCAAGTAAAAAAAATGCTGCATGTCGCACGGTTCGATGCGTTATTTACCATGGAAGATTAGCTGCGCCAGCGCAGTATTTTTTCTCGCAACGGATTTTCAAATGCACGGCCATCACTGCTGGCGGCTAACGCTTCTTTTTTAAGGCGGTAATACCAAAGCGCCTGTGCATCGGCATCGCCCAATAATAAAAGGGGTTGCGCGCTATTGGCCAAGCCCTCTTGCTGTTTTTTTACAATATTCAAATCTTGCTGCAAGAAGGCTTTGCCAAATGGCAGCAGCAATGGGCGCAACCAATTCAGCAGCGGAATAGTAGTATACATGAATTGATGCAGCACCGTGTTTTTCTGGTCAGTGGGTGTGAGGGCGGTGAGTAAAACCACGTAATGGTTGCCAATGGTAATATGTTCCGTGCGTAACCCAGGAAGTTGAAATTCAATTTGCGTGACGGGAGTGCCGCCCAAAATTTTATAAGCACGCGAATTGCTAGATGGCGTATGACTGACCATGCGAAAGCCACGTGCCGTGGGCGCGAATTGTTTTTGTTTGGTGTGGATGGAGCGCTTAGTGCGCCACCACCAGGAGCGATGAACAAATGGGCCGTGCGCCGGATCCATGAGGCCAATCACGGCATGATCAATCAGGCATGGGAAATGCAACGAATCAACCCGCTTAAAGCCACCGTGAATGGTAACGGGCATATCAGGCGGGGCGGTTTCAGGTGCTGCCGATTTTGCATCGGCGGCCATGAATATCCAAATCAGCCCATCTTTTTCGACGCAGGGATAGTTGCCAATTTTAATTTTTGTCAGGTCAGTTTTGTCATCCACCATGGAAGGAATGCTGGTGCAGGTGCCAGCAGTATTAAAGCGCCAGCCATGGTAACAGCACTCTACCTCACAGCCGTTAAAAGTGCCGTGTCGTAATGGAATGCCGCGATGTGGGCAAAAATCACGGAGCGCAGAGACTGTGCCGTCATTCGCACGAATCAATAATATTTGCTCGCCCAAAAGCGTAACAGGTCGCATGCCCGCACGGTGTATTTGCGAGCCATGGGCGGCGACATACCAAAAATCGCGCAGCAAATCGGTCGATGAGTGCATGATAAACCGATACTAAAAATTATGCAGCATCAGCGGCGGTCGGTGTCGCGGCGTCATCATTATCTTCACCCGGGGTGCCTTGCAGCGCTTCAGCAAGTTTGCTAGCGCGCGCGCGGATCTCTTTTTCAATTTCCGCAGCAACTTTGGGGTTATCTTTGATGAACTGGCGAACATTTTCTTTGCCCTGACCGATGCGTTGATCTTTGTATGAGAACCAACTGCCCGATTTTTCAACAAGGCCCGATTTAATACCCAGATCAATCAGCTCGCCTTCTTTGGATATGCCCTGACCATAAAGAATGTCGAACTCAACGGTTTTGAATGGTGGTGACACTTTATTTTTTACCACTTTCACGCGGGTGAGATTGCCCACTACTTCTTCTTTATCTTTCAGCGCGCCGATGCGACGAATATCCAAACGCACGGAAGCGTAGAATTTCAGTGCATTGCCGCCAGTGGTGGTTTCGGGGTTGCCGAACATGACGCCGATTTTTTGACGGATTTGGTTAATGAAAATAACCGTACATTGCGTGCGGGAAACGGTACCAGTGAGCTTGCGCAGTGCCTGGCTCATCAATCGCGCTTGAGCGCCCATGGTGGCATCACCCATTTCGCCTTCCAGCTCGGCCTTTGGAACTAGTGCCGCCACCGAATCGATGACGACCATGTCAATAGCGCCAGAACGCACCAATGTATCAGCAATTTCAAGCGCTTGTTCACCGCTGTCGGGCTGACTGATGAGTAATTCATCAACATTTACACCGAGTTTTTTGGCATAGACGGGGTCGAGCGCGTGTTCCGCATCCACAAAGGCGCAGGTGCCGCCCTTTTTTTGGCATTCAGCAATGCAGTGCAGGGTGAGTGTGGTTTTGCCTGAGCTTTCTGGCCCATAAATTTCAATGATGCGGCCTTTGGGAATGCCGCCAATGCCGAGCGCAATATCAAGCCCCAGCGAGCCGGTGGAAATAGCCTCGATTTCCAAACGTTCCTGGTTGCCGAATTTCATGATGGAGCCTTTGCCGAAGGTTTTTTCGATTTGGGCGAGGGCAGAATCGAGTGCTTTCTTTTTATCGGCAGATTTAATTTCTGGTTTGGCTGACATGGTTGGCTCCGTTGGTGTGTAAGTCGTAGAATGAAAGATGCCGGTATTTTGTTTTTTGGTTTTGATTATTGTCCCATAAATCAAACATGCCTTGGTTTTGGCTGTTCGTCAAGCATCAATTGCTACACCCGCCACGCTTTAGCGACAACGGTAAAATGTGGCTTATGCAGAGCCATTTGGATTTATGCTTCTGCCACATTGGCTTCCATCACGTCTTTTA
>CANEUT010000065.1 GCA_947441895.1 Rickettsiales bacterium
CCCAAATCGGCCATGCCGGCCAGCGTGTTTGCGGCCGAGCCACCCGAAACTTCCACCGCTTGGCCAACCGCCGCATAGAGCGATTTGGCACGAGCTTCATCAATCAGCTGCATGGTGCCTTTGCGCATTTCCTGTTGCTCAATAAAGCTGTCGGGCGCGAACGAAAGCACATCCACAATCGCGTTTCCAATGGCAACAACGTCGTATTTTTTGGTAGCAGTCATTCTCACTCTCTCTTGTTAGGCACCAAGCAGGGCTCGGGCGCGTTCTAGGTCTTCAGCCGTATCGACGCCGAGTGGTACGGTATCGACCACCCTTGCGTCAATGCGAAATCCATGTTCCAGCGCGCGCAATTGCTCTAATTTCTCGCGCAGCTCCAGCGGGCTGGGGGGCAGTTTCACAAATCGGCGAAGCGCCGCAGCCCGATAGGCATAGACGCCGATATGGTGGTAACGCGCGCCCTCGCCATGGGGGGCGGGGCAGCGGGTGAAATACAGTGCACGCCCTTGATTTTGCTCGGCATTAAGCGCCAGCACCGCCTTCACTACCGAGGGGTTTTCATGCTCTTGCGCCCGCGTAATGGGGGCTACCAGCGTGGCAATATCCACCGCCGGATTATCGAGCGGCAGCAGCAATTCATACAATAAACGCGGTTCCAGCGTCGGCACATCGCCTTGAAGATTAATAATCGTGTCATAGCCGGATGAGGGCGAGCTGGGCGAGCCAGCCTTGAGCGGCGCGAGGGTTGCGTCAGCAGACAAACCCGAGCCACTCAAAATTTCCACCGCTTCCCAAATGCGGTCCGAGCCCGATGGATGGTCCGGGTTGGTGATAACGGCCTTGCCGCCAGCAGCCGCCACTGCATCGGCAATTTCAGGTCCATCGCAGGCAACCACCACCTCGCCAATGGCGGCTTCCATGGCGCGTCGCCACACCTGCACAATCATCGGGGCATCACCCATCATGGCCAGCGGCTTGTTAGGCAGGCGTGTGGCTTTCAGGCGCGCTGGAATGACAACAAGAACCGACATGGCACTCAAAACGTAAAATAGTTGCGACGATGCTGGGGCTATGCTAGCCCCCAGTGATGTTGTCGTTATCTGCGATGGCACCAAATTACAACCTCCAAGCGCGTGAGCCCATCATGTCATCGAACCTCAACCTCAATAAAATTGCTGCCGCGGTGCTTGTTGCGGGCCTTATTGGCATGGTGACCGGCAAGGTGACTGAGTATTTATACACGGGTGGCCCCAAACATCCGGGTCACCACGAGGAAGGTCATCGCGGCTATAAAATTGACGTGGTGGAAACAAGCGACGCCGGTGGCGCAGCAGCACCGCAGACAGCCGCTGATATTTCAGCGCTTTACGCCACCGCTGATGTGAAGGCCGGGGCGGATTATTTCGGCAAAAAATGTGCCGTCTGCCACAGTATCGAAAAAGGTGGTGCCAACAAAGTTGGGCCCCATTTATGGGGTGTAGTGAATCGTAAAGTGGCCAGCATTGGTGATTTTAATTATTCCAGCGCCATGAAATCGCACGGTGATCGCACCTGGAATTTTGATGAGCTGAACCATTTTATTTGGGGGCCAAACAAATGGGTGCCGGGCACTATCATGGGTTATGGTGGCAACAAAAAAGATCAGGAACGCGCCAACCTCAATGCCTATCTCAATTCGCAGTCCGACAGTCCAGCTAAACTGCCCACCGCGAAGAAATAATGACATTACCATGTCATCCTGAGCATCGCGAAGGATCTCCTGCACCGCGCCTTCGATTCTTCAAGGCGCTCAGAATGACACTGATGCTTGGGGGCGCATTTTGCATCGCCGCCCCTGCTTTGGCGGCGCCAGCCCATGGCATCGCGCAATATGGCAAACTGAAATATAACGCAGGCTTCACTCATTTTGATTATGTGAACCCCAATGCCCCCAAAGGCGGGGTCATGAAACTTTCGGCACCCGCCACGTTCGACAGCATGAACCCGTTTATTTTGCGCGGACTGGCGGCACCGGGCGTCAGCAACTATATCTATCAATCGCTGATGACACAATCCTACGACGAGCCGCAATCCTATTACGGACTCGTGGCGGAATCGGTCGATTTAGCAACCGATAAAGCATCGGCCATCTTCACCCTCAACAAGCTTGCCCGCTGGAACGATGGCAAACCCATCACCGCCGACGATGTGGTGTTCAGCTTCAACATATTGCGTGAAAAAGGCCATCCCAGCTATCGCATGTTGCTGAAACCCATCACCGCGGAGACCCTGGACACACGACGCGTCCGCGTCCATTTCGCCGATGCGTTGCGCCGCGAATTACCCATCATCGCCGCCTCCATGCCCGTTTTGCCGAAACATTATTTCTGTGCATCGGAAAGCAAAAGCGAGCCGGGCGAGCCAGCCATGAGCCCGCGAAGCGGCGCGAGGGTTGAATCAGCAGATCAACCCGAGCCAACAAAATGTATCCCCTTCGACAAAACCACCCTCACCCCACCACTGGGCTCAGGCCCATACACCATTTCCCGCGTCGATCCGGGTCGTTCCATCACCTATGCGCGGTTGAAAGACTACTGGGCGGAAAACCTGCCCACCCAAAAAGGCCTCTATAATTTCGATACGCTGCAAATTGATGTCTACCGCGACGATGTGGTGGCGGTCGAAGGCATTAAATCGCAGCAGTTTGATTATTACGAAGAATTCATCGCCCGCAATTTTGCCACCAGCTATAACATTCCCGCCGTGGCCGACGGCCGCCTCATTAAAACCGCCATCCCCCATAAAATTCCCCGTGGCATGCAGGGGTTTTTGTTCAACACGCGACTGCCAAAATTCAGTGACCCAAACGTGCGGCAAGCCATTGGCCTTTCGCTTGATTTTGAGTGGATGAACGAAAAGCTTTTCTACGGCGCTTACGCCCGCAACAGCAGCTTTTTCAACAATACCGAGTTCGAAGCCACGGGGTTGCCAACGAAAAAGGAGTTGACGCTACTGGAACCCTATCGCTGCCCTTCCCCTCCCCCTGTAGGGGGGAGGGCGGGAGGGGGCCACATGGATACGTTCGCGCCCACCACGGCCCCTCCCCAACCCTCCCCCTACAGGGGAGGGAGCTGTTTGCCACCAGAAGTCTTTACTACCGAATACGAAGTCCCCACCACCGACGGCACCGGCTTCGCCCGCGCCAATCTCATCAAAGCGCAAACGCTGCTGAACGAGGCGGGTTGGGTGATGAAAAACGGCATGCGCGTCAACGCAAAAACAGGGGAACCACTCACCGTCGAATTCCTCATGACCCAGCGCACGTTCGAGCGGGTCATCGCCATTATGCGCCACAACTTGAAGAAGCTCGGCATTGCATCGACCTTCCGCTATGTCGATGCGTCGCAATATCAAAAACGCGTCGATGACCGCACGTTCGAGGTTATTTCCATCTGGTGGAATCAGGGCCTGTTTTATCCGGGGAATGAGCAATATCTCTATTGGCATTCCAGCCAGGCCGATGTACCCGGCAGTCAAAACCTTGCCGGGGTGAAGAATAAAGCCGTCGACATGCTCACCGATAACATCATCCGCGCGCAAAATCTGGCCGAGCTCACCCCCGCCGCCCGCGCGCTCGACCGCGTGCTGCTTCAGGAACATTACGTCATTCCCCACTGGAACCTCAGCGCGTGGCGGGTGCTCTATTGGAACCAGTTTGGCCGCCCCAACATCACCCCTGCCTATAACATCGGCCTCGATAGCTGGTGGCAGGCAGCGCCTGACGCGAACGAAAAAGGAGCAGAAAAATGACGGTTGCTCGGCATTACAAAAAATGTGTCGCCGTGAGCGCAGCGCAGCAATCCATCTTCTGTCATCCTGAACGAAGTGAAGGATCCAGATTCTTCGCTCACGCTCAGAATGACAGCTGGATTGCCACGTCGGCTGCGCCTCCTCGCAATGACGATGGAGGGCTCAATGGGTAATTACATCCTCCGCCGCCTCCTCCTCATGATCCCCACCTTGTTCGGCATTTTGCTGATTAACTTCGTCATCATTCAGGCCGCGCCCGGTGGGCCGGTGGAGCAAATGGTGGTGAAGCTGACCACTCCCGGCGCAGCCGGCACCAGCGACCGCATGGGCGGCGGCGGCGACTTGGGCGGCGCGCAAACCAGCAGCTTGCAACAGGCGCAGCAATCATCGGCCAGCGCCTATCGCGGCGCGCAGGGCATCGACCCCGAACTGCTGGCCGACATCAAAAAACAATATGGCTTCGACAAGCCCCCCGCCGAACGCTTCTGGCTGATGATTAAAAGCTACGCCCGGTTCGACTTCGGCAACAGCTTCTTCCGCGACACCCCCGTCATCAAACTCATCGCCGAAAAACTGCCTGTCTCCATCTCACTCGGCCTGTGGACCACGCTCATTGTCTATCTCGTTTCCATTCCCCTGGGCATTAGAAAAGCGGTGCGCGACGGGTCCGATTTCGACATATGGACCAGCGCCGCCATTGTGATTGGTCAGGCCGTGCCCGGGTTTTTGTTCGCCGTGCTACTGCTGATTCTGTTCGCTGGTGGCAGCTATGTGCAATGGTTCCCATTGCGCGGATTAGTGTCGGATGATTTTCACGCGCTTAGCACCCTCGGCCAAATCAAAGACTATGTGTGGCACATGGTGCTGCCCGTCACCGCCATGGTCATTGGTGGTTTCGCCTCGCTGACGCTGCTCACCAAAAACTCCTTCATCGAAGAAATCAGCAAACATTATGTGGTCACCGCCCGCGCCAAGGGCCTCACCGAAAACCGCATTCTTTATGGCCATGTGTTCCGCAACGCCATGTTGATTGTCATCGCCGGTTTGCCCAGCGCCATCCTCTCCATCCTCTTCACCAGCGCCTTGCTCATCGAAGTGGTGTTCTCGCTCGACGGCCTTGGTCTGCTGGGGTTTGAATCGGCCCTGACGCGCGACTATCCGGTCATGTTCGCCACGCTGTTCATCTTCACCCTCATCGGTCTGGTGCTGAAGCTCATCGGCGATATCACCTACATGCTGGTCGATCCTCGCATCGACTTCGAGCGGAGGGGTTGATGGCGCTTTCACCGATTACAAAACGGAGAATTCAAACCTTCAAAGCCAACCGCCGCGGTTATGTGGCGTTCATTATTTTGGTGGTGCTGTTCGTGTTTAGCCTGCTTTCGGAATTCATCGCCAATGATAAGCCGCTGCTGGTCTATTATAAGGGCCAGATTCTCACCCCCATTTTTCATACTTACATCGAGCGCGATACGTTCGGCGGCGACCTCGAATCCGCGACCGATTATGCCGACCCGTGGGTGCGTCAGGAAATCGACAAAAACGGTTGGATGATGATGCCGCTGCTGAAATATGATTATCGCTCCATCGCGTTTGATGTCACCCGCGCCCCCTCGCCGCCCACCACACGCAACCCGCTGGGCACCGATGATCAGGCACGCGATGTGCTGGCCCGCGTCATGTATGGCTTCCGGCTTTCCATGATTTTTGCGCTGCTGCTGGTTAGCCTATCGAGCGCCGTGGGCATCACGCTTGGCGCCATTTCCGGCTATTTCGGCGGATTTTTCGATTTGTTCTTCCAACGTTTCCTGGAAATCTGGCACGGCATTCCGGTGCTGTTTCTGCTGATTATTCTTTCTTCCATGGTGGTGCCCAATTTCTGGTGGCTGCTGGGCCTCATGCTGCTGTTTTCGTGGATGGCGCTGGTCGATGTGGTGCGGGCCGAATTCCTGCGCGCCCGCAATTTTGATTATGTGCGCGCCGCCCGGGCGCTGGGCGTGCCAGAACTCACCATCATGCGCCGTCACGTGCTGCCCAACGCCATGGTGTCGGTCTTCACCTTCCTGCCCTTCATGATTACGGGCGCCATTGGCACCCTCACTTCGCTCGACTTTTTGGGCTTTGGTTTGCCTATCGGTTCGCCGTCGCTGGGCGAGCTGCTGGCGCAGGGAAAGAACAATCCGCAATCGCCCTGGCTGGGGCTGGTTGGCTTTTTCACCCTCGCCATTCTCATGTCGTTGTGGCTGTTTATGGGCGAGGCCGTGCGTGATGCGTTTAATCCAAGGAAGATTTTTATAAGAAGTGAGGATGGGGGCGAGCCCCCCAAACCCCCTCGTTCGCCTGACGGCTCCGGCTCGCGCCGTAAAGCGCTACGCACCAATCAAACGTCTGAAGAGTCCCGCGTAGCCTCCCATGGCGAGCCGCGAAGCGAGGGGGTAAGCGTTGCGAAGGGGGATCTTCCCCCTTCTTCCGAAAGGAACAACCCATGAGCCTTCTCACCATCCAACATCTCACCATCGCCTTCGGCAACCACAAAGTGGTCGATGATGTGTCGCTCGCGGTCGAAAAAGGCAGCATCACCGCCATTGTGGGCGAATCCGGCTCGGGCAAAACCCTCACCGCCCAATCCATTTTGCAACTTCTTCCACCGGAAGCAACGGTAAGCGGCGCCATCACGTTTGATGGTACACAACTACTAAACCAGAATGATTCGGGCGCGGCGAGCGATAGGAGCCAGCGCGCGCAGGACCGCAATGTAGCAGCGCTACCTGAGGATCCGAGCACGCAGGCGACACCGCGATCGACCGCCCCAATCATTCGTTCCTTTCGGGGTTCCCGCGTCGGCATGATTTTTCAGGAGCCCATGAGCGCGCTCAACCCGCTGCACACCATCGACCGGCAAATTATCGAGGCCTATTGCTGGCATAAAAAAATCAACCGTCGCAGCGCCGCAGCAAAGCAAAAACTGGCGGAGCTGCTTGATGCCGTAGGGCTAACCCACCTTAAAACACGCGAACGCGTGTATCCGCACCAGCTCAGCGGCGGCGAGCGCCAGCGGGTGATGATTGCCATGGCCATTAGCAATGACCCCGATTTGCTGATTGCCGATGAGCCCACCACGGCGCTCGATGTCACGCTGCAGCAGCAGATTCTACATCTGCTGAAAGACCTGCAAAAAGCCCGCGGCATGGCCATGGTTTTCATCACGCATGATCTGCCCGTGGTGCGTCAAATCGCCGATCAGGTGGTGGTGATGCATGAGGGGAAAATCGTCGAGCATGGATCGGTGGAAGCCATCTTCAGCAACCCACAAAAGCCCTACACCAAAATGCTCCTCGCCGCCGCACCGCGGGGCGTGGCCGCCCCGCTAGCGCATGGCCAAAATTCAACTATTCCCTCCCCTATAGGGGGAGGGTTAGGGAGGGGCCATGATGGGCAACACCTAAGCCACGGCCCCCTCCCAGCCTCCCCCCTACAGGGGGAGGAGTTTTCTCAGCCTGCCGCTGAGCAACCCATTTTATCGACGACGCTCAGCGTCCATTTCCCCATTAAAACCGGCATTCTTCGCCGCACCACCGGCATGGTGAAAGCCGTCGATAACGTAGCGCTTTCCATCCGCGCCGGGGAAACCGTGGGCATTGTGGGTGAGTCGGGGTCGGGCAAAAGTTCGCTGGCCTTCGCGCTGCTAAAACTCATTCCATCTACCGGCCCCATTGTATTTATGGGCAACCGTATTGATGGCCTCACCGCCAAGCAATTTCGCCCGCTGCGCCGCCAATTGCAGCTGGTGTTTCAAGACCCCTATGGCGCGCTGAATCCGCGCATGACCGTGGGCGAAATTATTGGCGAAGGGCTGAAATTGCATGAGCCCAACAGCGCTGATCACGCCGCTCGCATCCACGAAATTATTGCTCAAGTCGGCCTCTCGCCCGACATGCTTGACCGCTATCCGCACGCGTTTTCAGGTGGGCAGCGCCAGCGCATTGCCATTGCCCGCGCCATGGTGCTCAAACCCGCGCTGGTGGTGCTGGATGAGCCCACCTCCGCGCTTGATATGTCGGTGCAGGCCCAGGTGCTCGAGTTGCTGCGCAACCTGCAAAAGAATTATGGCGTAGCCTATCTGTTTATCAGCCATGATCTGCGCGTTATCAAATCCATGGCGCACCAGGTGTTGGTGCTGAAAAAAGGCGAGTTGGTGGAACATGGCCCCACCGAAAAACTCTTCGCCAACCCCCAGCAACCCTATACACACGCACTGTTTACAGCAGCCTTCGGCGACATTGTTTA
>CANEUT010000066.1 GCA_947441895.1 Rickettsiales bacterium
GGCGCTGGCAAACAAATCGTCATTCGTACGCAGGATGGGTTTCGTTTGGCGCATGGCCGCGCCAATTCGATGATTCCGGAGTTATGGGCCAATGGGCTTGGTTATGCCAAGTTTGAAAAAGCAGAAGAGCCTGACTGGCGCTGCGACACCATGGGCTGCATTGCACGGGTGAAAGAAAAACTGATCGCCTTCCCGCGCGATGGTTTGGCGCTGACGGAAGATTGCCGCCGCGCGGTCATTGTTGTTACGCCAATGAGCGATGTGAAGTGCGCTGGCGCTGCCAAAGTGATTGATACCGCAACATTCGCCCGCGCCCATGTGGTGGCACTGTGGTTGACTGATGATATGCGGATTGAAACCAGTGCCGATTGGCAAGGCAACAGGCCGTGGAGCCATGGCTATCACGAGGATGCATCAGACGATTAAACGTCGTCAATCGCCACCAGATTATTCACCGTGTGCGAACGAAATTCACGGCGATAGACCACGTAAACCACTAGCATGGTGACCGCCATAAAAATGAGTCCATTTAAAAACCACGTGGTAGCGGCCAAACCAAAATAATAGCCGCGCAGCCCCATGTTGAAGTGTCGGCCAGCATTACCAATCAACTTGCCCGCACGTTCGGCATAATCAAAATGGTGGTGCTTACCCTCACCAGGCATGGGCGCCGCACCAATGATGATGTTTACATAGTTATATTGCCGCACCGACCAGCTGAGTTTGAAAAACACGTAAATAAAAATCAGTACCATCAGCGAAATTTTGATATCGAACATAAATGGGGTGGCACCCATGGTGAACGGAAGTGAATTCAGCACTTGTAAGCCAGCACTTTGTGAGCCCAGAACGGTGAACAGGCCCAGCAGAACCAGAATACTGGTGGAGGCATAAAATAAAATGGCGCGGACAATATTGCCAACCAATGTAGCATCGCTGATGCGGTTTTCGCGGCGCATAATCTGATGCATCCAGCGCGTGCGCATTTCATCCATAATGCGGATGAGGTTAAGGCGGCGATGATAATTTGCATCAGCAAATTTGCCATAACCAAACCAGGCCAGCGCAAACCAGGCCAGCGCCAGCATATCCGCATAGAGCACCGGCGTGCCCATGAAGGTGATGCTATTTTTTAGCCATTCCATATCAGCCTCCGATGAGTTGCCGTGTAGCCGTCGCAATATTTTCTTCGCGCATCAGCGATTCACCCACCAGAAAACAATGCATATCGGCCGCGCGCATGCGGGCAATATCAGCCGGGGTGGCAATGCCGCTTTCGCACACGGCGGTGTAGCCTTCGGGAATCATTTTGCGTAAGGTTTCACTGGTGGCCAAATCGACCGCCAGTGTTTTCAGGTTGCGGTTATTGATGCCAATGAGTTTGGAGGTGAGGTGGGTGAGTGCGCGTTCCAGCTCGGGCGCGTCATGCACTTCCACCAGCACATCCATGCCCAGTTCGTGCGCCACGCGTTCCAACTCTTGGGCTTGCGTGTCGCTGAGTGCCGCCATAATCAGCAAAATACAGTCGGCACCTAAGCTGCGCGCTTCCAGCACCTGATAAATATCGAGCATAAAATCTTTGCGCAGCACCGGCAAATTCACTGCCGCCCGCGCGGCGATGAGATAGCCATCGGCCCCTTGAAAATAGGGTTCGTCGGTGAGGACGGAAAGGCAGGTTGCGCCACCGTTTGCGTAAGCATTGGCAATGGTGACGGGATTAAAATCTTCGCGGATGATTCCCTTACTGGGTGATGCTTTTTTGACTTCGGCAATCAGGCCAATTTCGCCCGTGGCGATGCATTTTTTAAGTGCCGTGTGAAAGCCGCGTGGCGGAGTGACGGCCAGTGCACGCTCATAGAGCGCTGCCTCGGGCACTATTTTTTTCTGCGCGGCAATATGCTCGCGTTTTTTGTCGCAAATTTCGGTCAGTGTGTCGGTCATGCGTGATTACTTGCGGTGATGAGTTGTTCGAGTTTTTTGAGTGCGATGCCGGTTTCAATAGCCTGACGCGCCAGCGTCGCGCCATCATAAAGCGTGGGGGCAATGTCGCCCACCATCAGCATGGCACCGGCATTCATAATGGTCGCTTCCATGTAGGCGCTGGGCTTTGCTTCCAGCACTTCGCGCAGGGCGCGGGCGTTGATGATGGCGGTGCCGCCAATCAGATCGCCGGCATCTTGATAGTCAATCCCTGCATCTTCAGGGCGGATGATGCCGGAAGTGATGGTGCCATGCGCCAGCGTGCTGACCGAGGTGGTGTCGATGACCGATAGTTCATCGCTGCCATCCAGCCCGTGCACCACCATCATGTGGGTGCGGCCCAGCAGTTTTGCGGCTTCGGCAATGATGGGGCAGAAATGCGCATCAAACACACCAATCAGCTGACGCTCGACCCGTGCCGGATTGCATAACGGCCCAAGCAAATTGAAAATGGTGCGGTGGCCCACTTTTTTGCGCAGTGGCGCGGTGCGCGCAAAGCCCTGGTGAAAGCTGGGGGCGAACAAAAACGCAATACCCGTTTCTTTAAGAATTTCCGCCGAACGTGCTGGGCTGAGATTGGTTTTTACGCCCAGCGCCTCCAGCACATCGGCCGAACCGCTTTGCGAGGTAACAGCGCGGTTGCCGTGCTTGGCCACCACTGCACCGGCTGAGGCGGCCACTAATGCGGCAGCGGTAGAAATATTATACGTGTGTTGGCCATCGCCACCGGTGCCGCATCCATCAATAGCAGTGGGAAAGCTGGGGAACGCAACCATGCGCGCTATTACCGCATCCACCGCGCCGGCAATGGCTTCCGGGGTGAGGCTGTAAATATCGAGGTCGCTTAGAAATAAAATCGCATCATCGTCATCCATCTGCCCGTCGAGCAGCTGGCCAATGAGTTCGCTCATGTCGGCGCGGTCGCTCATGTGACGTTTAGAAAGTTGCGCAGCATGTCGTGCCCATATTCGCTGGCGATGCTTTCGGGGTGGAACTGCACCCCAAATACGGGTTGGGTTTTATGTTGAAGCGCCATGATGGCGCCGTCGGCCGTTTCCGCCGTCACTTCCAAACAGTCGGGCAGGCTTGCTTTTTCAACAATCAGCGAGTGATAGCGCGTGGCGGTGAAAGGCGATGCGATGCCAGCAAAAATGCCTTTGTTCGTGTGGGTGACGGCACTGGTTTTTCCGTGCATCACCTGCGCCGCGCGCACTACCTTGCCACCATAGGCCTGGCCGATAGATTGATGGCCGAGGCACACGCCGAATAATGGAATTTGCCCGTTGTTGAGGGTAATCAGTTCAAGGCAGATGCCCGCTTCATTGGGGGTGGCGGGGCCGGGAGAAATCACAATGCCATCGGGCTTGCTGCCAATAATATCGCTGGCACGTTTGGCGTCATTACGGATGACTTCCACCGTTGCGCCAAGCGCACTGAGGTAATGCACCAGATTATAGGTGAAGCTGTCGTAGTTATCGATGAGGAGGATATTCTTGGCCATGGGCTGGTTTTAGCTTTTTCCAGCCAAGAATCAATCACGAAGTCTTTGCGCTGGCTTCAACAATCACCGGTGGGGCAAGGCATCGGGCGCCAAAACGATTGTCGGCCAGTCCCTTCAGATAGGCGCGGCGCAGTTGCCCCACCTGAAAAGCAAGGGCGACATCTTTCTCATGTTGGTCGGCACCGGTGATGGCGCGGATGATACTGCGAAATGGCAAAATGTTCGTCTGGCTGCGAATGAAACCCATCACCCCATCATGCGCCATATCTGCGCCCGCATCAACAATTTCGTCGCTTGTTGGCATTTCCACATCATCAAGTGACGCAGTCATGATACCGCCAGAGCGTTTTTTATATACGGGGCTTTGGCCTAGCAGCTCATCAAGCTGGGCCATTTCTGTTTTGATGGTTTTGCACTTCATGGGCTTGGGCATGCTGTAAGGGTTCTCCAGCAAGGCCTGAAGCAGCGGTGGAATTTCTTTTTGTTTGATGTTCAGATCTTCCAGCGGGCCAGTGGCGGCATCGAAAACATTTTGTGCACCGTTTGCCGCTTTTTTGGAATTTTCATCGTTACCGCATCCGCTGAGCGCAAAAGAAACAATCGCCAATATCAGGACGTATGAGAAGGAAGCAGACTGATGAATACGGTACATAAAGTTAGTTTATATATACCACAAATTCCGCAGAAATCCTAGGCCTATACGTCATTGCGACGCACCAATTCGTTCTTGCGATGCAGCGTGAAACCCTTGGTGGGCCTAGCGTCTAGGCAAATTTAATCGCTTCTTCGGCCGCGCGCATGACGGCTTTCGCCTTGTTGAGCGATTCCTGATATTCGTCCTCAGGCACGGAATCCACCACGATGCCGCCGCCAGCCTGCACATAAATTTTCTTATCTTTCACCAGTGCGGTGCGCAGGGTGATGCAGGTATCCATGGACCCATTGGCCGAAAAATAACCCACGCATCCGGCATAAAAACTGCGGCGTACGGGTTCCAGCTCGTCGATAATTTCCATGGCGCGAATTTTGGGGGCACCTGAAACCGTGCCCGCGGGAAAGCCCGCAATCAGCGCATCCACCGCATCGAACTTCGGATCAATCTCGCCTTCCACGTTGGAAACAATATGCATCACATGGCTGTAATGCTCGATATGCATTTTCTCGGTGACGCGCACATCGCCCGCTTTTGCCACGCGTCCCACATCATTACGGCCCAAATCAAGCAGCATTAAATGCTCCGCCAGCTCTTTGGGGTCGGCCATCAGCTCATCAGCCAACGTTTTGTCTTCTTCACGGGTGCGGCCCCGCCGCCGTGTGCCTGCGATGGGGCGAATGGTGACTTGATTATCGCGCAGGCGCACCAGAATTTCGGGGCTGGAGCCCACCAATGCATAATCACCAAAATTGAGATAAAACAAAAATGGCGATGGATTCATGTGGCGCAGCGAACGATAAAGCGCAATGGGTGCCAGCTCAAAATCAGCCTCGAACCGCTGGCCCAGCACCACCTGAAAAATATCACCGGCGGCGATATATTCCTTCGCGCGGGCAATCATGGTTTCATAATCGGCCACGGTGCGGTTGCTGGTGAAAGCGCGTTTGGTGGCGGGCACATCTTTATAATAATTGCGCTGGTCGAGTGGCCCTTGCAACATGCGGGCAATTTTCTCGATGCGTTTCGTCGCCATGTCATAGGCTTTATTGGCATCACCACTCACATCCCACACGGGGGCGATGATATAGACCACGCCATCAACCGCATCAAAAATAAGCTGGGTGCGGGGGCGAATGAAGCAGGCGTCGGGAATGGCGATGGGGTCGGGCTTGCTGTCGGGTAAACGCTCCATCAGCTTCACCATGTCATAACCCATATAGCCCACCAGACCTGCCGCCATGGGCGGTGCGCCGGCTGGCAAATCCATGCGGTGGGTGCGCACCAAATTGCGTAACGTGCTCATGCTGTCATCCCAGGCCGATTCAAAACTATCTTCGGCGAAGGGAGGCGTGTTAGAAATTTCCGAGCGATTACCATAGCAGCGCCACATCATGTCGGGGTCGAGGCCGATGATGGAATAGCGGCCACGTGTTTCGCCGCCTTCGACTGATTCAAGAAGGAACGCCGGACCTTCCACATCGCCCAGTTTCAGCATGGCCGAAACGGGGGTCTCAAGGTCGGACACGCGCTTGGTCATGACAATCTGAGACTTGCCCGCTTTATAGTTGGCTACGAATTCATCGCGGCTGGGGGTGAATGCGAATTGGCTCATTGATTGTCGCTCGCTTGATTCGTCAGCAGCTTGGGGTTCACTTCCACCTTATGCCGTGCAGCGAATTGATTGAATGCCTGCGATTGCACCGTCTGATTCAGGCTATCCGCCATTTGCCGGGCCACTTTTTCTTTTGTCTTATCCGATATGGCCGGTGTCACATGGCGACTGGCCAACACCACCGCCAGCATTTGGTCGCCATTATTCAGCGTCAATGGGCCAGCCGTTTTACCAACCTCACGTTCAAAAATTGCCTGCTGCATGGCCAGTGGTATTTGGCTATTGCTGGTGGTCGACGCATCGTCTGATGGGCGCGCCACATTGCTGATGGTTTTGGGTGTCAGCTGAAAGCGGGCGGTGACGGCTTGCCAATCGGCATCTTTATTCAGCGCTTCTTTTATTTCGGTTGCTTTACTGCTGGCAGCCTCACGCGCCAGTTGCTTGGCCAGGCGCGATTTTACATCGGCCATCACCTCGTTAAGTTTCTTCGGTGTAGCAGCCATAACCGACTTCACCGACACCATGAGTGTGGCACCTTTTGGGGTGGTAATGATGCCTGAAATTTCACCCTCAGAAAGGCGCATGCCTTGTTGCTTCACCGTTTTTAAAATATCGTCGTTTTCAGCTTTCGCCGAATTTCCGGTGACGTCACCAACCAGCTTCGAGGTGGCTTTAACGCCCGCTTTGGCAATGGCTTCGCCAAGCGTAATGCCCGCGGCAAGACCATCTTCCACTTCGTTCGATAGCTTGCGTAATATCGTGCCACGTTGTTGTTCACGCAGGCTATTGCGCAATTTTTCAGGTGGTGTGCCGGGCTTGGCAGTGGCAGCGCTTTTCAGCATGTCGGCGGTGATGGACTGGTCAACCAGCGCATCGATATCGGTGCTGGCAAGGGTGACATATTCAAGCATACGTTTTTCGTCGTCCATATAAAGGGTGGTTTTGTTTTGGTCGTAATAGCTTTCAATATCGGCATCGCTCATTTTGCTGGTGCCTGCATTGGCCACAATAGTGATGGTGGCGATATCACGCACTTCGCTGCCGGCGGCGGTGGCAAGTGCTGCAAAGCTGGCAGGCGTCGTCACGTCGCTCATATCCAGGCTGGCGAGGAGGAATTTACCCGCGGTTTCATTCTTTAGTTGTGCCAAAAATTGTGCTTCGCTCATGCGCAGGTTGCTTAATGTCGCTTTAAAAGCGCTCGCGCTAAATTGTCCATCCAATGTCTGAAATTGGGGCTGCACTTTAAGGCTTTTCATCAGCAAATCATCACTCACCGAAAGGCCCAAATCATCGCTCGCTTGCAAAATGAGGCGTTGCTGAACCAGCTGCCGCAAAATGCCAACCCCAAGTTTATTGGCATCGGCACCTTGAATGCCCATGGCCTGCATTTGCCGCGACATGACGGCTTTGCTTTGTTCAAACTCGCCCACACTGATGGTGGCGTTGCCCACGCGCGCGGCATAGGTTGGGCCAGTATTACTAAAAATATCGCCAATGCCCCACACGGCAAAAGTGACCACCAGAAAAAGCAGCAGTGCCTTGGCAATAAAGCCAGAAGCCATTGAACGCATTGTGTCGAGCATAGAACATCCTTTTTTAAGCAGGGCAGGTGTAGGGCGGGCGCGTGTGATTGTCAAAGGGTTGACGAGGGTAGGGCCGACTGGCATAGCTTTCACCCATGACAGAAAAGCAAACATGGCTGGTTGCCAATTGGAAAATGAACGGCGATGCAGCGCGTGTGACTGCCTATGCCCAAGCGGTGAATGCTGTGCTTTCACAGTCGCCAGCTTTCGTTCACGCGGTATTTTGTCCGCCGTTGCCCTATTTGACGGTGGCTGCCCACGCCTTGCCACCCCAAGCGCGCTTAATGATTGGCGCACAAAATTGCCATCATGAGCCCAAAGGTGCCCACACGGGTGAGGTGAGCGCCAGCATGCTGGCCGATGTGGGCTGTGGCTATGTTATTATTGGCCATTCGGAACGCCGCGCCATGGGCGAAACCAATGATGACGTAGCCGCCAAAGCGGAAGCCGCTTTTGCAGTCGGACTCACGCCCATTATTTGCATTGGTGAATCGCTCGCAGCCTATGACCAGAACCACACCGCCGAAGTGTTGGATGATCAGCTGGGGTTTTTAATGAAGCTAAGTTCAAACAAATTTATGGTGGCTTATGAACCCATTTGGGCCATTGGCACGGGTAAAACACCGGTGCTGGCTGAAATTCAGGCCGTCCACAGCCAAATTAAATCAACGCTTGGCAGTGAAACAGCGGTGCTGTATGGAGGCTCGGTGAATGCGGCCAATATTAAAGA
>CANEUT010000067.1 GCA_947441895.1 Rickettsiales bacterium
GCGGGAATACGCTGCACAATGGCTTCCAGCAAATCGGGAATGCCGAGGCCGGTTTTGGCCGAAACATGCAGTGCATCGGTGCAATCAATACCGATCATATCTTCCACTTGCTGCGCCACGCGCTCGGGCTCGGCGGCGGGCAAATCAATCTTGTTCAGCACCGGCACCACTTCGTTATTATTGTCGAGCGCCTGATAAACGTTGGCCAGGGTTTGCGCTTCCACGCCCTGACTTGCATCCACCACCAGCAGCGAACCTTCGCAGGCAGCCAAACAACGGCTCACCTCATAGGCAAAATCCACATGGCCGGGGGTGTCCATCAGGTTCAGCACATAATCCAACCCGTCTTTGGCCGTATATTTCAAGCGCACGGTTTGCGATTTAATGGTAATGCCGCGCTCTTTTTCAATATCCATGGTGTCGAGCATTTGCGCGTGCATATCGCGCAGCTCAACAGCGTTACAGCCCTGAATGAGACGGTCGGCAAGCGTTGATTTCCCATGGTCGATATGGGCAATGATGGAGAAATTTCGAATGCGGCTAAGTTCGGTCATGCGCGGCTTTTAGGGGGAAATGTGCTGGGTTGCAAGGCTCTTATGTCATTCTGAGCGATAGCGAAGAATCCAGATCCTTCGTTTCACTCAGGATGACAAATTACAAATCAATGTTCCCCTCAAAAACATGCGCCACAGCACCCGACATAAGCACCTGACCATGGGTTTCACCACTTGCATCGGACTGCCAATCCACGGTGAGGCTACCGCCGGGCAGCTCTACGGTTACCTTGCGTTCGCAAAGCCCACGGCGCACCGCAGCAACCAAGGCGGCACACGCGCCTGACCCACAAGCCATGGTAAGCCCAACACCACGTTCCCACACCACCATTTTCAGGTGCGTGGGGCTGATGATCTGCACGGCGCTAATGTTGGCACGTTCGGGAAACAGCTTGTTATACTCAAGCTTGGGGCCCCATTCCGCCATTTTGATATGTACCAAATCGCGCACAAAGAAAATCGCATGCGGGTTGCCCATGGAAACGGCGACCGGGTCGAACAACAACCCTTCTTCCAGCCCCAAATGAAGCGTGTTGCGGCTTTCAGCAAGCGGCACATCGCGCCAGTCCCATTTCGGCGTGCCCATATTCACCGTAATGGCGCCATCATCAGTTTTGGTGGCGTTCAAAAGGCCAACAATGGTTTCAATCACCGCCACGTTGGCACCGCTTTCGCGCATCACCAATTCGGCCACGCAGCGCGACGCATTGCCGCAGGTCGATGATAGACTGCCATCACCATTATAAAACTTCACCGCCACATCGGCCGCTTTTGATGGCTCAAGCACCACCAGCGTATCGCAGCCAATGCCAAAATGGCGGTCGCAGATTTTTATGATTGCATCCTTATTCAGGCTCACGCCCTGCGTGCGGGCATCCAGCACAACAAAATCGTTGCCAGTGCCATGCATTTTAAGGAAGGGGGTTTTGGTCATTGTAAAGCGGTACCACGAATGAGTGAGAGTGAGGTTGATTTTAGATAGTTGCAAGCTGTTCAAGGCGAGCCGCGCGGAGTGTATACTTCAATACATGAGCACGGCAAGTCCGCCGAAGAGCGAAGCAAATAGCTAAAATGAAGCCACTCTAAAATGGAATTTCGTCGTCGAGCTCGGTTTCAGCCACGCGCGCACGCTGCGGAGACGCTTGATTATAGCTGGCATTGCCACCCTGATAATCACCACCACCACTTGCGCGGCCTTCGCCATCACCTTTACCATCAAGCATGGTGAGGTTGCTGCTGAAGCCTTGCAGCACCACTTCGGTGCTATATTGGTCTTGGCCTTCTTTGTTGGTCCATTTACGGGTTTGCAGTTGACCCTCAATATACACCTTGCTGCCTTTGCGCAGATAGTTTTTCGCCACGCGAACCAGGCCTTCGCTGAAAATCACCACGCGGTGCCATTCGGTTTTTTCTTTGCGCTCGCCGGTCGATTTATCTTTCCAGCTTTCGCCGGTGGCCAGCGTCAGGTTACAAATTTCGCGGCCATCTTGTGTCGCGCGAATTTCCGGGTCTTTTCCAAGGTTTCCAACCAGAATAACTTTGTTGATGCTGCCAGCCATAATGCGCTCCTTTAACGTTTAAGCCGTACATCATAGAGGCTAATGCCCGCTTTGCAACCGGCAACAACCCGCCATTCACAGGTGATTTATTCTGCCACAACGCTTGACTAGTTGTGCTATCCGGCCATATAAGCATCTCCCCCCAAAGAACGGCGCTACTGCTGTTTTTGTCATCCCTGTGCAAGCAGGGATCCACTTCTAAGGAGATTCCCGCTTTCGCGGGAATGACAAGTAAGAAAGAGATTCATGACCCAAGAATTCATTTCCATCCGTGGTGCAAAACAACACAACCTCAAAAATGTCGATCTCGACCTGCCGAAGAACAAGCTGGTGGTCATCACCGGTCTTTCCGGCTCGGGCAAATCGAGCCTTGCGTTCGACACGCTCTATGCCGAAGGTCAGCGCCGTTATGTGGAATCGCTCTCGGCCTATGCGCGCCAGTTCCTTAACATTCATGATAAGCCCGATGTGGAAAGTATTGAAGGTCTCTCGCCCGCCATCGCCATCGACCAAAAAACCACCTCGCGCAACCCGCGTTCCACGGTGGGCACCGTCACCGAAATTTATGATTATCTTCGCCTGCTCTATGCGCGCGCGGGCATTCCTTATTCACCCGCAACCGGCCTGCCCATCGAATCGCAAACCGTTACCCAAATGGTCGATGCCATTAAGCTGCTGCCCACCGGCACCAAGCTTTACTTGCTGGCACCCGTCACCCGTGGTCAGAAAGGTGAGCACCGCAAAGAGCTGATGGCGCTTGGCAAACGCGGCTTCACCCGCGCGAAGATTGATGGAAAAATTTACGAGATGAGCGACCTGCCAACGCTCGACAAAAATAAAAAACACGATATCGCCATTGTGGTTGATCGCATTAAAGTTTCCGACGAGCTGGGCAATCGTTTGGCCGATTCGATTGAAACCGCCATCAACATTTCCGATGGTTTGTTGCTGGTTGAAATTGTAGAGGTGCCAAAACCTGTCATTCCCGCGAAGGCGGGAATCCAGTCCAAGAAAAAAACTGGATCCCCGAGTCGCGCAAGCGCGCTCGAGGACATCGAAGAAAACGCCATACTGACGTTTTCTTCTCGATTCGCCTGCCCGGTTTCGGGCTTCACGCTGGAAGAAGTTGAGCCACGTATCTTCTCGTTCAACAGCCCGTTTGGCGCCTGCCCCACCTGTGATGGCCTGGGCACCCAAATGTATTTTGATGAGAACCTCATTGTGCCTGACGAAAAACTATCCATCGTGCAGGGGGCGCTGGCACCCTGGGCTTCCGGCCATGCGAAATTTTATCAGCAAGCGTTGGAAGGCGTCGCGCGTCACTATAAATTCAGCATGACCACGCCTTACAAAGACCTGCCCGAGAATATCAAAAAAATCATCCTTCATGGCAGCGGCGATGAAGCCGTAAAAATTTCGTATTTCGATGGGGTGCGCACTTTCCACAGTAACAAACCGTTCGAAGGGGTGGTCGGCAATCTGCAGCGCCGCTACCACGAAACCGAATCGGAATGGACACGTGAAGAGCTCGACAAATTCCAATCGACCTCGGCGTGCGAAAGCTGCGGTGGCGCTCGCCTGAAGGCCGAAGCGCTCTGCGTGAAAATTGGTGATAAAAACATTGCTGAAGTGACTGCAATGCCGATTGATAAGGCCGTGGAATGGTTCGCCGCACTGCCCAAAAAATTAACCACCACCCAAAATAAAATCGCCGAAAAAATTCTGAAAGAAATTCGCGCACGTTTGGGCTTCTTGCAAAATGTGGGGCTCGATTACCTCACCCTCAGCCGCGAATCAGGCACGCTTTCGGGCGGTGAATCGCAGCGCATTCGTTTGGCATCGCAAATTGGTTCGGGCCTTTCTGGCGTCGTCTATGTGCTCGATGAACCCTCCATCGGCCTGCACCAATGCGATAACGAACGCCTGCTTGCCACGTTGCAGCACCTGCGCGCGCTGGGCAACACGGTGATTGTGGTGGAACATGACGAAGACACCATGCGCCATGCCGATTATCTGGTGGATATGGGCCCAGGTGCTGGCATTCACGGCGGCCATGTGGTGGCCGAAGGCACACCCGCGCAAGTGATGGCGAACCCCAAAAGCATCACCGGCCAATATCTTTCCGGCGTGCGCCAAATTGCCGTGCCCAAACAACGTCGCCAAGGCTACAAACATAAGCGCATCACCATCACCGGTGCGCGCGCCAACAACTTGCAGAACATCACGGTGGATATTCCACTCGGCCTGTTCACCTGCGTCACTGGCGTTTCCGGCGGTGGCAAATCAAGCCTCGTCATTCAAACACTTTATAAGGCCGTCACCAAGCGCCTGCATGGCACCAAAGTCACCCCCGGCGCGCATGACCGCATCGACGGGCTGGAACATATCGACAAAATCATCGAGATTGACCAATCACCCATCGGCCGCACGCCGCGTTCCAACCCCGTCACCTACACCGGCGCGTTTCAGCCGATTCGTGACTGGTTCGCCGGATTGCCAGAAGCCAAACAGCGCGGCTATCAGCCTGGCCGTTTCAGCTTCAACGTAAAAGGCGGACGCTGCGAAGCATGCCAGGGCGATGGCATGATTAAAATTGAAATGCACTTTTTGCCTGATGTGTATGTGACCTGCGACCAGTGCAAAGGTCAGCGCTATAACCGCGAAACGCTGGAAGTAAAATACAAAGACAAATCCATCGCCGATGTGCTGAACATGACGGTGGGCGAAGCGGCGGATTATTTCACCGCCCACACCGCCATCCGTGAAAAACTCACCGCGCTGCAAGAAGTAGGCTTGGGTTATATTCGCCTTGGCCAATCGGCCACCACCCTTTCGGGTGGTGAGGCGCAGCGCATTAAACTGGCGAAAGAACTTTCCAAACGCGCCACCGGAAAAACCTTGTATATCCTTGATGAGCCGACCACTGGTCTGCACAGCGAAGACATCAAAAAACTACTGCATGTGCTGCATAAGCTGGTCGATTCCGGCAACAGCATCGTCGTCATCGAACATAACCTCGACGTGATTAAAACCGCCGACCACATTATTGATATTGGGCCCGGCGGCGGCAACAAAGGCGGCAAGCTGATGGCCATCGGCACGCCCGAGCAAGTGGCAGCCACCAAAGAAAGCATCACCGGCAAATATCTGAAGCCATTGCTGGAGAAAAAAGCCGCGGCAAAACCCGATGCACCAAAAGCCACAGCAAAAGACGTGAAAGCTAAAAAGAAGAAAGTGGCTTAACTCGTCATTGCGAGGAGCGTAGCGACGTGGCAATCCAGATATAAGAAAAATCTAGCGTCGCAGACGCGACGCGCTGGATCGCCACGCTTCGCTCGCGATGACGATTACCCTTTGGTAGCATAAAGCAAAAACTCAACATTCCCTTTGGGGCCGGTGATGGGGCTGGTGGCAATGCCCACCACCTGCCAACCGCTTTCGCTGATCCATGCGGCAATATCATCGCACACGGCTTGGTGAAGTGCGGCATCGCGAATGACGCCTTTGCCACGACTCACTTCGGCCTTGCCTACTTCGAACTGCGGCTTAATGAGGGTGACAAGCTGGGCATGCGGTGCCGCCAATGCCAGCGCGGCAGGCAGCACTTTTTTTAGCGAAATAAAACTGGCATCGCACACGATGATATCCAGCGGATCGGGAATCATCTCAGCCGTTAAATGGCGGGCATTGGTCTGCTCCATCACCACCACGCGGGCATCATTCCTCAACTTTACATCCAGCTGGCCGGTGCCCACATCCACGGCATACACTTTTTTGGCACCATGGGTCAGCAGCACATCGGTAAAGCCACCGGTGGATGATCCAACATCCATCGCCACCACACCCTTTACATCCATCTTGAAATGCTCGATCGCTTGCATCAGCTTCATGCCGCCGCGACTCACCCATGGATGTTCTTTGCCGCGCACGTTCAGTTCAATATCATCAGCAAATTCGGCGCCGGCCTTATCGAGCTTCTGCTCACCGGAATAAACCAGCCCCGCCATAATCAACGCCTGCGCACGCGTGCGGCTTTCGGCCAAGCCACGGGCAACGAGGAGGAGATCGAGGCGTTGTTTTTTCATGCTTATATGCTATGGGCTGGAGACTAACGGAGAATGATATAGTTCCGCTGGAGGTAATAATGATCGCCCATATGAAACGCATGCTATTACTGACAGCTGTAAACGTGTTGCTTTCTACGCACGCTCTGGCAGCGGAGTCAATCCAAGACGATAAACCAGTGCTTTATACAGCATTTAGCCGCACTGCCGAGTCCATCATAGGTGATATACGGCTTTCCTCAAAAACTATTTATATCCGTCATAAGCGGTATCCCCTGACATTTGTCAAAACCCTTGATCTTGACGAGTTAGATAGCCTGCAGCCTATTGTCCCGTATTTTAAACGTCCTAATGGCACACTTTATAAAGTCCTTGTCCCTGCGTCCACGAAGCTAGTTAATGGCAATACCATCTGTAGCGAGACAAGTGATGCAAAGTGGATAATTGTTTCTACGGAAACAGGAGATGGTATGTTCAAAGAATTATCAGATATGACCTTGATCGTCTTCCAGGGCGAAAACCAGCCTGTCTTGGAGAAGGAAGCACTATACCATAGCCACGATCTATGCGGCACCTATGGTTATCATAAGGCACTGAGGTAATAATTTAATTTTTCCGCGTTACCACGAAGCTTGCCAGCGCCCGCAACTGCTCCGCACGGTGGTCAAACGCGCTGAGATGGTCAATCGCCTGATTGGCCAGCGTGGTTGCCTGTTCGCGCGCACGGTCCACACCCAACACCGAAATGAGGGTGGCTTTGCCAGCGGCAGCATCTTTCTTCACGCCCTTACCGGTTTCGGTACGGGTACCTTCCACATCAAGCAAATCATCCGTAATTTGGAAGGCCAGGCCCATATCATGCGCGTAACGTTGCAGGCGCGCGCGCAATGGCTCGGCCGCTTTACCCAGAATAGCACCGGCTTCACAGCTCACGGCGAACAGCTCACCAGTTTTTAGGCGCTGCAGACGAATCACTTCATCGGCACTCAAATTCTGATGTTCAGCATCCAGATCCATCATCTGTCCGCCCACCATGCCGCGCACGCCGGAAGCACGCGCCACCGAACGAATCAGCTCACAGCGCACGTTGGCATCGGCGTGAATGCGTGGATTGGCCAACACTTCAAACGCATAGGTAAGCAATGCATCACCGGCAAGAATGGCGGCAGCTTCACCGAATTGTTTGTGGCAACTTGGTTTGCCACGACGGAAATCATCATTATCCATGGCGGGCAAATCATCATGCACCAGCGAATAGGTGTGCACGAATTCAATGGCGGCAGCGGTCAGCAGCGCAGCATCAGGGTTCACGCCAAACAGCTTGGCCGATTCCACCGTGAGGAATGGGCGCAGACGCTTGCCGCCGGCCAGTGCGGAATAGCGCATGGCCTCAATTACCTTTGCTTCGCCTTCGGGGGCCACGCCCACATCTTGCTCTTCCTCACGGCTATGCAGCGAGATGACGCGGTTGGTGACCTGCATGTTGCTGGGCAGCAATTCACCCATAATACGGTCGAGCGTCGACGAGGTTTCTGACAAGGAGTGCTGAAGTTTATCTTGCATGGTTTGTCCCGTGGTTGATGAATTATTTTGCATGGTGATTATTCACCTGTGGTTGAGAATTGGGTGGTAGCAATGCTGCCATCGGCCTTCATTTGAATTTGCTCTACCTTCAATTTCGCTTCGTTCAGCTTAGCAAGGCAATGGTCTTTCAAGGCATTACCACGCTGATAATCGGCAATGGCTTTATCAAGGTCGCTATTGCCACTTTCCAGCGCCCGCACAATCGCTTCCAGCTCTTTCATCGCGGCTTCAAAACTCAAAGCGGCAATTTCTTTGCTGA
>CANEUT010000068.1 GCA_947441895.1 Rickettsiales bacterium
ATTGCTCCGGCCCAATGCGGAACGCATCCAGGTGGGCGCGAAACCTATGGCCACAGCCTGATGATTGACCCATGGGGCGAGGTGATTGCCGAGGCGGATGAAGATGTGCCGCAAGTGATTACGGCAGAGATTGATTTGGCGCGCGTGGCACAGGTGCGTAGTCAAATTCCAGTGCTAGAGCATCATCGCGAGTTTTGATCAGACTAAGCCATTGCTGGTTCGGCACTGGCTTTCGCGTCTTTTTGTGCGCTCACCCCATCGGCCCAACCGTTGTCGCCTTTTTTCGTGGCAGCAATTGCTTGCGATGCGGCAGCATTGAAGGTGGTTTCAGGTGTCACGTCGATCGATGCTTGCGCCACTTTGGTGGTGGGCGTTACCGCTTCAGGAACCGTTACTTCCGGTGATGCTCGTTCACTGCGCAGGCGAATGATTTCTTCTTGTGCGCGCTCCAACTGGCGTTTGCCCGCATGGGCTTTTTCAGTGCCTTTGCCGAAGCTGAAAAGCGGAACAATGAAATAACCAATGGAAGCCAGCATGCCACCGGCGATGGCGCCAGCATTAATGCGATCACCCGATGACCCGCCCATTAACTTCTTTTTAACATCACGCGGAATAAAAAACAAAAGCTCGTCGGCCAGCGAATAAAACATGCCTTTTTCTTTGTGCAGGGCGTGCTTGCGAAGCACTAAATATTCTGGTTCACCGATTTTTCTGACGGTATCGGCGGCGCTTATTAATTGCTTCACTTCAGTATTTTCCGCGCCATGCCCCACCACGAAGCGTAATGCTTTCGATGGCCAGCGGGTTATAAAATTGGCGTGTTCGGCGCCACTGCCAGCAAGCTTTTGTACAGTTTTTATTAGCTCGTTCACTTTCCCGGGTAACAAGGCCCCAGCAACGCCGCCAACGATTAGACCTGTGATTGCCCATTTGAAGTGCGAAACAAATCCTTCGCCCGCGCCGGCCGCAACCGCGCCCGGGCCTTTATATTGCTCATCGGCAATATCCGTATCGCTCTGAAGACTCTTATCCATGCTGTCAATTTACCTGAAACCTATGACAGCTTGATGACGATTTGAGCTAAAAAACCATTATTTCTCAGCTATTCTTATGAGCCACCATCAGGTAGTTCACATCCAAATCTTTGGGGTTCAGGCCAAATTTCCAAGCCAGCGGGTCGAAAGTAAGGCCGGTTACATCAGCCACCGTCAACCCACGGCTGGTAAGGCCAGCCGCCATTTCCGACGGTTTAACAAACTGCGCCCACTGGTGGGTGCCACGCGGCAGCCAGCGCATGATATATTCGGCCCCCACAATGGCCATGGCATACGACTTGGCGGTGCGGTTAAGAGTGGAAAGAATGAGCAGCCCGTTCGGTTTTACCAGCTGCGTTATTGAGTCATAAAAAAGTGATATATCAGATACATGCTCGATAATTTCCAGTGCCAGCACCACGTCAAATCTTTGGCTGCTGGCAGCTAAATCTTCGGCGGTGGTTGCCTGATAATCGATGGTTAGCCCCCCTGCTTTTGCATGGAGTGCAGCCACGTTAATGTTGGTGGGCGAGGCATCGATGCCAGTGACATTGGCCCCAAGGCGCGCCATGGGTTCGGCAATGAGCCCGCCGCCGCACCCAATATCGACCAGCGAAAGATTATTGAGTGGTGTGGCCGATTCGCCATCGCGTTTAAAGTGGCTGATGAGCTGGTCGCGTAGATAGCCGATTCGTGCCGGATTCAGCCGATGCAGTGGGGCAAATTTTCCGCGCTCGTCCCACCATTCATCGGCAATGGCCGAGAAGCGAGCGACATCGGCATCGTCGATTGTGGTGGGCTTGGGTGCGGTTGCGGTGGTGGCCATTGCGCCTACATCTTTCACATGCTAATTTAGTGGTTCATTATCACCTAGTTTAGGGCCCATGAACGCCACACGCAAGAGACGATCCTGGTTAAGTTTAGCGGGTGAGACCGAAACATTGATTCGGGACATCGTTGTTAAACGCCCACTGGAATGGATAAGGCAGGCGCGTGTCAAAGCCCGCAATCTGCCAAAAACCAACTTTGATTTGGGATGTGAATTTGCCGATCGTGGTCAATGGATGGACGCGGCGTTTCGTTTTCGCATCACCCTTTATTTGCAGCCGAATTTTTCGAAAGCCTGGTATAATTTGGGTTGTTGCTATTTCCGTCTTGGTAAATTGCCGCAGGCAGAAAAAGCGCTTCGCCGTGCTTTGCAAATTGCCCCGAGTGATAATGATGCGTTGATGATGTTGGCCATGGTAGCGCCCAACGCGTTGGCACCCAATCAGCGCCCGCAAACCATGCCGCAAGCGCTGGTGAACAGTTTTTTTAGTGGCATTGCCAGCCGCTATGATGCCATGGAGCTGCAAAACCAATATCGTGGCGGCATTGCGGTGGAGCAGCAGCTGCGTCCACTGGTAGGGAATGCCATGATGAACATTATTGATGTGGGCTGCGGCAGTGGCATTGCAGCACGGCCGTGGCGTGGCAGTGCCAACAGTATCATCGGCGTTGATTTTACGCCCGGCATGGCGGCTCAGGCCGAAACCGTTACCATTAACAATCAAAAACTCTATAACCATGTGCTGGTGGGTGATTTGCGGGCGTTGCCTGAATCGATTGCCGGTGATGCGGCTGATTTGGTGCTGGCGGTGAATGTGGCCCAGTTTGTGGGTGAATTAAGTGGGCTGATGCGTAGCGCTGCCCGCGTGCTGAAAAATGGTGGTCTGCTTGCCATCACCGTGGAGCCATTTGCAAGCCAAACGGGCTTTGGCTTGGCGATGGATGGACGCTTCGGCCATAGCGCTGCCTATGTAAAGCAGGTGGCCGCCGATGCTGGTTTGGTGGCGGTGAAAGATGCGTCGGTGGCGCTTTATCCAAGCCATAATGCGGCGCTTTTGGTATTCAGTAAAGGCGCCCGCTAATGGATCATCAGGATTACCACATTCACCCCGTCAGCCGTGGCCATGCCAAGGCGCTGGCCGAATTGCACAAAGGCTGCTTTGCCAAGGGCTGGAGCTATTTGGAATTTGAAAGTTTCTTTGAGCGTGCCGGTGTGTTCGCCGCCATTGCCTATCACAAAAACCACCTGCCCGTTGGTTTTGTGTTGTGTTGGCTGATTGAAGATCAGTGCGATTTGCTTTCCATGGGTGTGCTGGAACCCAACCGCCGCGATGGGGTGGGGTTGATGCTGCTCGATTATGCACTGCAAAATGCAGCCAGTTTGGGTGCCAAGCACATGATGCTGGAAGTGAATGCCAATAACAAAGCCGCGCAAACGCTTTATGAGGCACAAGGTTTTGAGAAATTCAGCATTCGCAAAGATTATTACAGCAATGCCGATGGCACCCGGGCCGATGCGCTGTGCATGAAGAAGGCGCTTTAACGTCGAAATCTAACGTTACGTCTTATTGGGCTTGAATTGTTTTATGAATTCTTCTGCTGCTTTATCCTCGTCTTCGAATAGTTTTAGTATTTGCCGAGCGTAATCGGCGGTGGTTTGTTGCGCTAACAAAGGGTTTGCCAGCGTAAAGACGGCCTCTTCTAAGAGCGTTTGATGCTTTGGCAGGAATCCGATATCGTCCCTGCCTTCAACGGCATTAGCCCAGTCTTCGAGCTGCTTCTCAGTGAGTTCGCTATTCACATAACGTTGTAATAGATGGCGAAGATGAGATGGCGTTAAAACCACGAGTATCTCTTCAGAATCAAATGGAAACTGTGCTAAATTTTTTACTAACTCTTCGATTGGTTCGCGGTAGTAAAGCAGCTTTGAAAGCGCCTCGGTGCGCGTTCGTGCACGGGGACTTTTGACCACTTCTTCCACTGCCTGCAAATAGGGCTTCCCATTATATTCGCGCTCCTCGCAACGTACAATGGTGCCGGGAATAAACTCCCAGACCTCATCTTCGGCGTCATAATCCGGGGTCGGCAGTATTTGATAAAGATTATCGCCCAACACGAGGGCCTGAGTAGGTCTCGATGCGTCATCTTCCTCTAAGTGGATGTATATCTGGGCTTGGATTCGTTGCATTGTGGGGTTCCGCTATCTTTGGATGCAAAACTTATCCTATTCATGTTAATGCGATACAATCGCATGTGCAACGCGTTGTAATGCGGGCAGCCGAAGCTGCATTTCATCATCCCCTAAGTTGAAATTGTTCATCCAGATAATTGCCATTACTGATAGGATTGCATCTTCAGTTCGTTCATTTTCTTTTAACTGTAAAATGGCTGCTGCTATTAATGCTGCTTCGCTTTCATACTCATCTTGTGGTGCGCCAAGCTCAATGAACCCCTCCACGTCTTCTTGGATGAGTAAATCGTTGATGTCTGACACATGAATTTGCATAATTTTCTCTACCGATTATACCAAAATGTAATGACCTTGCCAGCATTTCTACCTTCAGTTTCTATCACTACGGTAACACCATTAGTGCCTTCATATTCAAACTGCCGGGTGCCATATTTACCAATTTTAGTTGTAACTTTTCCTGCTGCTGTTGCGGTTTGGATCGCGGTGTTAGCATCTTCTGAGGAAATACTTCGCTGTCTTGAACGTAAAGCGCCATGATCAGTGAAGCCTTCATGCTTCTTTACGTTGCTGCTTTTACTAATCCAACGTATCGCTCTAATCGCAGCTGCTAACGAACCTCGCCCAACTCTTAAGAGTGGGATTAGTAGTAACTCAGGGTATACTGGTTCAATGGCGTCATTGCCATCATATGGTTCTGCAGAACAGCGACAATTTGCTTCTTCGCCAGGGTGGCCGGTTGATGGAGGATCACTCCACGCGAAAATCATGCCATCGTTTGCTGCATGCGATGGCCGCACTTTGTCATCGCCAGCTGTTACCCAAACATAATGGCTGGTTGCTGTCTCGTCGCTATCGGCTTTGTGGTGGTGACGATGCTTTAACATCATGGCTTGTTGCAGCAGCAGGAAGGCATATTCCGTGCGCAGCAAATCAGCTCGCAGTGAATGGATCTGGTGATCGAAAGAAATATCGCGCATGGGCTATTGGTAACCTGCGTGGCAAATACCAGGAAGGGCCACATCCAAAACTCTGGACTCTGGCGGCTGAACCTTTTATAACCGCGCGCCTATGGCACTGATTGTACAAAAATTTGGCGGCACCTCCGTTGGCGATATCGAGCGCATTAAGCTCGTGGCCAAGCGCGTGCAGAGTGAGGTTGCCGAGGGTAACCAAGTCATCGTGGTGGTTTCCGCCATGGCGGGTGTCACCAACCAGCTGGTCGATTATTGCGCGCAGGTGAGTTCGCTGATGAGCGATGAAGCCCGCGCCAATGCCGACCATGTGATTGCTTCCGGTGAGCAAATCACCAGCGGATTGTTGGCGCTGGAGCTTCAGTCTATCGGTCTGAAAGCACGTGCGTGGTCGGGCTGGCAAATTCCGCTGATGAGTGACGGAGTTTATTCCAAAGCGCGCATTGCGCATATCGATCCCAAGGCCATCAACGCATCCCTCGCGGCAGGTAATATTGCGGTGATTGCAGGCTTCCAGGGCATTAGCCCCGAAGGGCGCATTACCACCCTTGGCCGCGGCGGATCGGACACTTCGGCGGTAGCGATTGCTGCCGCATTCAAAGCGGAACGCTGCGATATTTATACCGATGTGGATGGTGTTTACACCAGTGACCCGCGCATTGTGAAAAAGGCCAAAAAGCTGAAGCAAGTGGGTTACGAAGAAATGCTGGAAATGGCGTCGCTCGGCAGTAAAGTGCTGCAAACGCGCAGCGTTGAGCTGGCCATGAATTACCGCGTGAAGGTGCAGGTGCTTTCGACGTTTGACGCGACACCGGCCGGTGAATTGCCCGGCACATTATTAGTGGATGAGGAGGATTTGGTGGAACAGCAACGGGTAACAGGCTTGGCCTATAGCCGCGATGAAGCGCGCATTACGCTTGCCAATGTGGAAAATAAACCCGGTGTTTCGGCTGGCATTTTTGGCCCATTGGCAGACCGTGGTATTAACGTGGACATGATTGTTCAAAACGTAACCGAAGATGGCAAACAAACCGATTTGACGTTTACCGTCAGCAAGACCGATTTGGCCCGCGCGTTGGATCTGGTGAAGCATGATCCCGCCATGCCGAAATGCGAGAAAGTTCACACCGATTCCGGCGTGGCAAAAATCTCCGTCATCGGCGTGGGCATGCGTTCGCACGCCGGTGTGGCGGCTGAAATGTTCCGCACGCTGGCCGAAAAGAACATCAACATCATTGTGATTTCTACTTCGGAAATTAAGATCTCGGTACTGATTGATGAGAGCTATATTGAACTGGCGCTGCGTGCCCTGCATACGGCTTACGGCCTCGATGCGGTGGAAGAGGTGAACTAATTTTATTTTGTCATTCCCGCGAAAGCGGGAATCGACTTAATCGATAAAGTAGTAGGTCCAAGCTTTCGCAAGGATGACAAGAAAAGGAACGTTATGACGACATCATTAGAAAACCTGTGGCAGCGTGGCTGCGAACTACTTGGCACCGAGCTTGCCATCATGGGTGGCGCCATGAGCTGGGTGAGCGAACGCAACCTTGTTTCCGCGCTTTCTAACGCGGGCGCATTCGGGGTGATTGCTGCAAGCAGCATGCCGCCCGCATTGCTGGATACCGAGATTAAAGCAACGCAAGCCCTCACCCAAAAACCGTTCGGCGTGAATCTCATTCTCATGCATCCGCAGCTGGATGAGTTGGTGGAAGTGTGCATCGCCAATAAAGTGACGCATGTGGTGCTGGCGGGCGGTATGCCCAAGGGCCCCACCATCAACCGCTTGAAAGAAGGTGGTGCGAAGGTGATTGCTTTTGCACCCACCGCCGCCATTGGTAAAAAACTGGTGCGCAGTGGTGTGGATGCGCTGGTGATTGAAGGTACCGAAGCGGGTGGTCATATTGGCCCTGTTTCCACCAGTGTTTTGGCGCAGGAAATTTTGCCGCTGATCACCGATGTGCCGGTTTTTGTTGCAGGCGGTATTGGTCGCGGCGAGGCCATTGTTTCGTACCTTGAAATGGGGGCATCGGGCGTGCAGCTTGGCACGCGTTTTGTGTGCGCCAGCGAATCCATCGCGCATGAGAATTTTAAGAAAGCATTCATTAACGCCAACGCGCGTGATGCAACGGCCAGTGTGCAATATCACCCGGATTTTCCAGTGATTCCCGTGCGGGCGATTGCCAACAAAGCTTCGGAAGAATTCACCCGTTTCCAAAAAGAGACGGTAGAAAAAGTCTTCGCAGGTGCACAATCGCGCGAGGAAGGCCAATTGGCCATCGAGCATTTTTGGGCAGGTTCGCTGCGGCGTGCGGTGGTGGATGGCGATGTGGAGCGCGGATCGCTGATGGCTGGACAGTCGGTTGGCATGGTGCAGCGCATTCAAACTTCGCAGGAAATCCTTGACGAATTGGTGCAACAAGCATCAGAATATCTGCAGCGGCGCCACAACATTGGCTAACATCGTTTCCGATTTGTGCAGCAAAAAATGATTTTATAAAACGTCGTGAATGCAGGGGCGATTTTAATCGCAGCGAAAAGGCGGCAAGAATGGCAAATATTATTCCAATGGATCCGGCAAGCTCGGCGATTCAATCGCCGATTATGCTGTTGCGCCAAGTGCGCGATGTGATGACCGTTGGCGGTGCCACGACGCAGTCGCGACTTGATTTATTGGTGCGCACCATTGCGGTGTCGCTGGGGGCCGATGTGTGCTCTATCTATCTGGCCCGCCCCGGCGATATTTTAGAACTTTATGCCAGCTATGGGCTGAAACAAAATTCGGTGCATGTCACTCGCCTGCGTTTTGGTGAGGGGCTGGTGGGCGAAGTGGCGGCCGGAGGGCTGGATTTGAACCTGGCCGATGCACAAGCCCATCCCAAATTTGCCTATCGCCCCGAAACGGGCGAAGAGCTTTACCACGGGTTCATTGGGGTGCCGCTGCTGCATAGCCACAAAACTATTGGCGTGCTGGTGG
>CANEUT010000069.1 GCA_947441895.1 Rickettsiales bacterium
ACCCGCGAGCAATAACGTGCGAATGTCATTCAGCGACCGCACACCACCACCCACGGTGAAGGGCATGAAACATTGCGCTGCCACGCGGTCGACCATATCCACCAGAATGCCGCGATTATCCGACGTGGCGGTGATGTCCAAAAAGCAAAGCTCATCCGCGCCTTGCGCGTCATAGGTTTTGGCTTGTTCCACGGGGTCACCCGCATCCACTAAATCCAAAAACTGCACGCCTTTCACCACGCGACCACCGGCCACATCCAAACATGGGATAATTCTGACAGGGAAGCTCATTTGGTTTGCTCCGCAGATCGCACATACTGTGCGATGCTCCGCGCCGCTTCGCGGGCTGATGGCTCGCTCGCCCGGCTCGCCTCGTTCTTTTTCATGCGCTTCTCATCAGTGCAATCGCATCGGCGGCGATAATGGTTTTTTCATACAGCGCGCGGCCCATGATGATACCTTCAATGCCGCTGCTGGCGCGGGCTTTGGTGGCCTGTAAATCACCAATGTTTGCAATGCCACCGGAGAGGATAACAGGAATGGAAATCGCTTCGGCGAGCGCGGCGGTTTCATCCAAATTGGGGCCTTGTAATGTGCCATCACGCGCGATGTCGGTATAGACAATGGCGGCCACGCCCACATCTTCAAAGGCACGCGCTAAATCCACCGCTTTCATGGTCGATGCTTGCACCCAACCTTCCACGGCCACCATGCCACCCCGCGCGTCAATACCCACCACAATTTTGCCGGGGAAATCACGCGCCACTTCTTTCACCAGCGCGGGGTTTTTCACCGCCACCGTGCCCAGAATCACGCGGGAAATGCCAGCATTCAACCATGCTTCCACCTGCGCGCGCTCACGAATGCCGCCACCCAACTGCACAGGAATAGTCACGCTGCTGAGGATTTTTTTCACCACGGGTTGGTTCACCAAACTGCCGCTCACCGCACCGTTCAAATCGACCACGTGCAAATAATCAAACCCAGCACCCTCGAAGGCTTTGGCCTGCGCGCCGGCATCATCATTATAAATCGTTGCAGCATCCATATCGCCTTTGAACAGGCGCACGCATTTGCCGTCTTTCAAATCAATGGCGGGATACAATCTCATAACTACCGGTCTGATTCTTCTGGATTGGATGCTAGGAGTGACCGCGCGCAGAACCGCAGCGTAGCAGAGTTACGTGAGGATTTGAGCACGGGCACGACAACGCAAACGGACATAAGAATCAGACCGCTCATATGATGTTCGAGATGGGTTCGAGTTTTTTGTAGAAATAATGCCCCGACACCACGCTGGCATTCACAATTTCATAATAGGGCATGGTGCCCCATTCGGTGTAGCCATGCGTGCGATAAACCTGCAGCGCGCGCTCTTGCGATTCACGTACCGAGAGATTCATCACCGAGAAACCTTCTTTGGCGGCCTCGCGCTCCGCCGCTTCCAGCAGCATGGGGGCAAGCCCGTGCCCACGCGCCCAGGGTGCCACAAAATGCGCTTCTACGGATGCGGCGAATGACTGCGTTTCTTTCGATTTGCTGGGGCGCACCAGCTGAATGGAGGCTGCAATCACCCCATCAAGCTTACCGATAAACAGCTCGCGCGAGGGCACCATCAACACGCCCTTCCAATAGCTTTCCAGCGTTTCGCGCATAGGCGGCGTCAGCCAGTTAAAGCCAATGCCATCGCGAATGGCATCTTCGGTGGCCACCGCCAGTTCGTGCAATTCGGTGTCACTCATGGCGATTTTTTTCTCAACAACCAGTTTGTGCGTATTTGGTTTTGCTTGTGGCATCGGTTACGAACCCATGTTCAAAAAATTGCGCAGCATGGCAAGCCCCACTGCCTGACTTTTCTCTGGGTGAAACTGCGTCGCCACAATATGTTTGCGCGCCATCGCTGCCACCACCTCACCCCCATAATCCACCATCGCTGAAACCTCAAGCGGATTGACGTTTTGTGCCGCAAACGAATGCACAAAATAAGCAAAATCATCATCCTTGATCCCTGCAAAAAACGGATGATCCTTTTGCTTCAGGCGCAGCCTGTTCCAGCCCATGTGGGGAATTTTGAGGGTGGCATCCGCCGGGGTAATTTCGCGCACCTCGCCTTTGAACCAACCCAGCCCCTCATGCGAGCCATGTTCATGCCCGCGTTCGAACAGCATTTGCATGCCCACGCAAATGCCTAAAAATGGCGTGGTGCCATGCAGCACTTTTTTCTCGAGCGCAGCGCGCATGCCTGTCAGCGCGTTCAGCCCGTTCATGCAATCAGCAAAGGCGCCTACGCCGGGCAGCACAATATGCGTGGCACCATCAAGTGCGACAACATCGGTAGTCACTTCCAGCGTTGCGCCAGCAGGCAGCTGCGAAGCAATGGCTTTGCGCACGGAATGGAGATTGCCCGCCCCGCAATCAATGATGGCAACATGTGTCATTAGCTTGCGTATTCGTAGTAGCGTTGCTCGGCCGCCATTTCTGATTCGGCCACCAGCACACCCGCTTCGCGATAGCCCAAATGGGCAAGCTGCATGCGCTTCAAATCATAGGCGTTTGCCGCCACCAGCAGCTGCAGCAATAATTGCAGCACCGCTACCGAAACGGGCGAAACGCCCAATGCGTGGCCACCCATTTGCAGCGCCACGCTGGCAATCACATAACCCAGCGCCGGTCCCCACAAACGGTTAGCCAAAAGCCAGAACAGATTGAACACAAACGCAGCATAAGAAAATCCTTCACGCACCATCACCACTCGATCAACGGGTTCAGGCGCTTCGGGTTTTTCGTGCACGGTGAAGATTTTTGCGGTCATTTGGTTCTCCATTTTCTGTCACCCCGGATGACGGAGCAGTAGCGTAGTCATCCGGGGTCCAGCTTAGCAAAACGTCAGGAGGCGTTTTGCTGATTTCAAAAAATCTCCTGATTCTTTGAAACGTCTGGATCCCGGTGTTGTTCGCCTGCTGGCTTCACAAACCGGGATGACAACTAATGTTGTCAATTTTGCGTCAACACGCCTTTGGTGGAAGGCACCGCATTGGCTTTGCGTGGGTCAATTTCAATGGCTTCGCGTAAGCTACGGGCCAGGCCCTTAAAGCAGCTTTCCACAATATGGTGGTTGTTGATGCCATAGAGATTTTCGATATGCAGCGTGGTGCCGGCTTGGCTGGCGAATGCCTGAAACCATTCGCGGAACAGCTCGGTATCCATGTCACCCAGCTTGGGTTTGCTGAATTCCACCTTCCACACAAAGTAAGGGCGGCCCGACAAATCAAGCGCCACGCGGGTGAGGGTTTCATCCATGGGGCTAAGCGCCGAACCAAAACGGGCGATGCCAACGCGCTCGCCCAGCGCATCGGCCACGGCTTTACCAATGGCCAAGCCCGTATCTTCCGTGGTGTGGTGAAAATCGATATGCAGATCGCCCACCGCCTTCACCTTCAAATCCATCAGGCTATGGCGCGAGAGTTGCTCCAGCATATGGTCCAGAAAACCAATACCGGTGGAAATTTCATAAACGCCAGTGCCGTCGAGGTTGACCTCAACCGCAATGCTGGTTTCTTTGGTGGCGCGTTCTACGCGCGCAATACGGGCAGTCATAGGGGCTCCTTCACGTTCGCGGCAGATTAGAGGAGGCGCGCCCCCACGTCAAACCCACAATTGCTCATCTTGACGCCGCCGCGCAAGGCCACTACATGCAGCCCATGAAAAACACCACCGCCCAACCCATGGCCGATATTCAATTCCGCCCCCTCGCCCTTGGTGATGCCGGGTGGATTATTCATCGTCACGGGGTGGCCATTGCGCCTGAATTTGGCTGGGGCATGGGGTTCGAGGCCATGTGCGCCCAAATTCTGGCTGATTTCATCACTAACTTCGACCCCGCAAGCGAGCAAAGCTGGATTGCCACCCGTGGCGACGAAATTCTGGGTTCGCTGTTTTTGGTGCGGGCCGATGCCACCACCGCCAAATTGCGCCTGCTCTATGTTGAAAAAGCGGCGCGCGGACTTGGCCTTGCCACGCAGTTGCTGCAACACTCCATCGCCTTCGCCCGTGAAAAACGCTACCAGAAAATCACCCTCTACACCACCAGCAGCAATGTGGGGGCGCGCCGCATTTACCAAAAACTGGGCATGGAATTAGTGCGCGAAGAGGCGGAGGATTTTTTCGGCCAGTCGCTCACGGGCGAATATTGGCAGCTAAGTCTCTAGAAGAATCAGCCTGTTGCTAGGAAATGCCGCGCGCAATCGTCACGCAATGTTCACAAAAAGCGTGGCCTAAAAATGCTATATTTAGCCTGAGATGAACCCAGAAAATACCTTCATGAACCAAACCGAACCAACATCCGATGCCGCAAATGGTGCTTCCAAAGAAAAGCACAAAGCGGGGTCGCGCTTGGCGGTGGCAGGTGCGTTTGCCGTTGTTGGACAGGAATTGAAATGGGTCGGCACGGCCATGGATGTAAAAGCGGGCATGAGGCACGAGTCGGGCGGCTTGTGGAACGCATTTCGCAAACTTTTTAGTGTGAAAGAAACGAAAGAAGCCGCCAAAGGACTCGTTGATGCCGGAAAAAGCGCGGGTCATTTCAGTGCAACGCTGAAGGTCGTCGGACGTAATGTTGGCAACCTCGTCCGCGCAAACAAATGGCACCTTATTCTGGGTGCCACCGGCGGCGTGGCCGCGGGCGCTATCGGTTGGTTGCGTGGCGGCCTGCTTGATGATGCAGGCGATCTGGTCCACCACCCCATCCGTTCGCTGAAAATTATCGCAGGCCTCGAAGCCCCGCCCCAGAAAACCACCCCTGAAATCGCCGCAATACCGGCCAGTCTTGCCCCATCACCTGCGCCTGAACCAGTTGCGCCCGCCGTACAAGCACCCGCACCAACCGATAGTCCAAAACCCGCCACCACCATTCAGGCCAGCAGCATTCAGCGCGAATCAACGCTGCAACAAAACGCCAATCAACAATCGGTCAGGGCGGTTTAGCAACCCAAGCTGGTTGCTTACCCCACCTAAAGCAGCTAATGCTTTGCCATGCTGAAAAAACTCATGCTGCTTGTCATTGTGTTGCTGCTGGCCATTGCTGGCGGCGGCTATTACCTGTTCGCCAACCTCGATACCATCATCAAACGCGCCATTGTCAGCTATGGCAGCGCCGCCACGCAAACCGCGGTCAATCTTTCCAGCCTTCACCTTGATCTGCAATCGGGCAAGGGCGAATTATCGGGCTTTTCGGTTGGCGCACCGCGTGGCTTCACCCAACCCGCTATGATGCTGGGCAAGATTGAAGTGCAGGTCAATCCATCATCCATCGCAGGCACCGGCCCCATCATCATCCGTGAGGTGCTGATTGATACCCCCGCCATCACCTATGAGCTGAACACCAATGGCGGTAACAATTTGCAAACCATCGCCGCCAACGCCAAAGCCTATGCCGCCGCCGTGAAGCAAAAAATAAGCGGCGCCAGCAAGGCCGAAAGCACCGCCAAGGCCGGACGTAAAATAATCATCAAACATCTGCTGATCCGCAGCGCAAAGCTTGGCATTGTGCAGCCCCTGCTGCCCAACCAACATCTCTCCGCCACGCTGCCTGATATCACCCTCACCAACATGGGTGAGGCAAGCGGCGGTGCCACTGCTGCCGAAATTACCAATCAGCTGCTCGCCGTCATCATCACCAAAGCCTCAGCCATGGCCATCCAACAAATGGCCAACCCGCAAGAGCTGCTGAAAAAACTGAAGGGTGACGCGCTGGGAAAAAGCCTCAAAGGGTTATTGGGGAAATAATTTAGGCGTTTCGGTGGACAGCCAGCGGACGCTATCAGAAGCAGAATTGCTAGCAGTTTAGAACCAATACCACTGTAAGCGCACTATACTATTGTGCTGCACTTATAAATCCCTATAGTTCTTTAAACTTTGGGTAGTTTCATGGCCGATGATTTAACTCATCATATTCCCCAACCTGATAAAAGTGGTGCGACAGGAAATCAAGTCGCAGCGCCCACAGATCGGGTAATTATAAGCCCGGAGTCCCCGATGAGCATGGGGCAGGTTATTAATGGTTTAGCAGCAGAGAGTGGTGGATTTAACAAACCTTCACGCCAATTAATTGCTGCTTCATGGACTGAAGATAGAAAGGCATATAGCGAAGCTGAAGCCCAATTAAAAATATTGTTGCCAGAAAATGCTAGGCTTAAAGAACGCGTGGAAAATCTGCAAACAAGCGGAAAGAGTGCAGCAATTATTAATCTCCTAGGCCTTTTAGTGCTTACCATTGGAGCAACTATTTTATCCGCGCCAGATACAACAAATCACTCGTTAGGCTGGCTATTAGTAATCGTTGGAATAGCTTTATGCTTTGTAGATATTATCAATTCTTTGCTTCGTAAAAATCAATGATTCTAGATTCAATAACAGAACTGAAAATTATTGATGTGCTTGATAGAGGCATTCCAAACAAAGAATGCATTGCTATTCTCGTAGAAGAATCTCCTCTCAATATGGGGCAATACGGGCTTACTCTCGGAGTTTCCATGCTTTACGAAGGCATGGCAACTCCAATTAGAGATAGTTTTTTCTGGTTTGGCGAAGGCATTGTAAAAAATGGCGATTGGATATTTCTATATACTGGCTCAGGGAATCCCAGTACATGCCACACAATCGATGGGCAATCATCCGTATACACATTATATTGGAATCGCCCTCAAACCATATTTCATAATTCTAATATTGTTCCCACATTATTTAGAATGGATGCTGTACAAGTTCTGCCAGTCAGAACTGCACTTTCACAGAACTAAATTTGATTACAAAAAGATAAAGAAATATTTCTGAGTTTTGCCGCATGCCGGACTTTCTCGCGCGAAATGCGCTCGTGTTATTTCCTAAATTCGCTACGCTTATTAAGTAAATAATCGAACCGCCGGTTCGAAGCAATCTGGCGCGCTGGATACCAACAATAAAAGGGGCAAATGCCCCTTTTATTGTTGGTGCCCCGGGCCGGACTCGAACCGGCACACCCGTGAGGATACAAGATTTTGAGTCTAGCGCGTCTACCAATTCCACCACCGGGGCACTCGGGCACTGTCACTAGCCAGTTGCCGTCGCTTAGTCAACCGCCCAAAACCCTAAACATCCATAAAATTTTATGTAAATAGTAACGAATTATTAAGGACCGCCCCTTACACTGAGCTTTAGGCAAGCACTAAACGCACTAGAAAAAACCAGATGGATGCAGTTGAACAGGTTATAAACGCCGCCCAAAGCCGCAATAAACTGCGCTTTGCGAACGCAGGTTCAGTTGATTTAGATCGACTCGCCGACCAATTCGATGAGAGCCCTGCCGTCATTAGGCGCAAAAGAAACGGTGGGGGCAATGAAAGAACCGCTGCCGCTGTCGTTGCTGACAATGAATCTGAAATTCGATCGGCATTAACAACGGTGCGTAACGATCCCTCCTTGGGGAGGCATGTCGTACCAGAACAGCTTGTAAAAGCCGTCATGTTTGTCGAAAATAATTATAATGCCGGCACGGGCCCACTCTGGGGCATGTTCGACAGAACTGCACTGCCCATGAACCTCAACTTCAACGTCTGGCGCGACGCATTTGATGATTATAACCGCGCCCACCCCAACGCACCCATCACCGAGGCTGGCGTTCGCAACAATCCGCAGATGAATGTTCTAGCAGGCACGATGATTCTCTCCACCATCAATGCCGCCATTGACCCAGCCATTACCGGCAACCAGCGCTGGGCACTGGTCGCCAGCATCTATGGCAACACGGAAGTAACGCTCCAAGCTGGGCGGGCGATTCCGTATGGCGGTAAAGTTGCCGAAGTGATGGAAGAGCCTTACTCGCTGCCCACCAGACGCGCCGAAATAAACACCAATCAACCCGCCGGAATGAGTGGGGCAAACTTAATGAATCTAAGGCCACTCGGTCCAGACACTTCAGCGAGCACCAC
>CANEUT010000070.1 GCA_947441895.1 Rickettsiales bacterium
TAGAGTCCCCACCATTACGTGCTGGCAACTAAACATAGGGGTTGCGCTCGTTGCGGGACTTAACCCAACATCTCACGACACGAGCTGACTACAGCCATGCAGCACCTGTGTTCCAGCCACCCGAAGTGAAGAAAGTCATCTCTGACGATCAAACTGGACATGTCAAGGCCTGGTAAGGTTCTTCGCGTTGCCTCGAATTAAACCACATGCTCCACCGCTTGTGCGGGTCCCCGTCAATTTCTTTGAGTTTTAATCTTGCGACCGTACTCCCCAGGCGGGATGCTTAACGCGTTAGCTACGTCACTGAGGGGGAACCCCCCAACAACTAGCATCCATCGTTTACAGCGTGGACTACCAGGGTATCTAATCCTGTTTGATCCCCACGCTTTCGAGCCTCAGTGTCAATACTTAGCCAGGTAGCCGCCTTCGCCACCGGTGTTCCTCCAAATATCTACGGATTTCACCCCTACATTTGGAATTCCGCTACCCCCTCTAAGATTCCAGCTCGACAGTTTCAATGGCAGTTCCAAGGTTGAGCCTTGGGCTTTCACCACTGACTTGTCGAGCAACCTACGCTCGCTTTACGCCCAGTAATTCCGAACAACGCTAGCCCCCTTCGTATTACCGCGGCTGCTGGCACGAAGTTAGCCGGGGCTTCTTCTCCGACTACCGTCATTATCTTCATCGGCGAAAGAACTTTACAACCCTAAGGCCTTCATCATTCACGCGGCATGGCTGGGTCAGACTTTCGTCCATTGCCCAATATTCCCCACTGCTGCCTCCCGTAGGAGTCTGGACCGTGTCTCAGTTCCAGTGTGGCTGATCATCCTCTCAGACCAGCTAGAGATCGTAGACTTGGTAGGCCGTTACCCCACCAACTATCTAATCTCACGCGGGCTGATCATTTAGCGATAAATCTTTCCCCCGAAGGGCGTATGCGGTATTAGCTTCAGTTTCCCGAAGTTATTCCCCACTAAATGGTACATTCCCACGCGTTACTCACCCGTGCGCCACTATGTATTGCTACATCGTTCGACTTGCATGTGTTAGGCCTGCCGCCAGCGTTCGTTCTGAGCCAGAATCAAACTCTCATGTTTTGATTCATATCATAGGACGTTAAATCCTATGATGTTTGGTCATGACTGAAGTCATGACCGAAATTGATAGACTCACACAAACCATACCAGACATTACTTGCCAGATGGACTTACTGTAATGTCGGTAATTGCGTTCATATATTACTTGCATGATCGCAGGTATGGTTTGTGGAATTGTTTCCACTGCACCCACCTGCGCTTAAACGCTCTTCACAGTATCATTCAACAGAGTGCTACATTTGCGCATGTTCAGGCGCCGTAATCACTCAAATCTTTCGATTCCTTCGCAGTGCCGAGCACCGCGTTGGGATGTGGGGTATAGCCATGTGCCCTGCCCCCGTCAACAACAAAAAAAACTTTTTTTAGAAAAAGCGCAAATCCCTGTAAATCCGCCACTCACCGCTTCATAAAAACTTTTCGTTAAAGACTCTTATCATCCCGGTTTGCGATAGCAACACCGGGATCCAGCGGTAATGAATGGATTGGCTCCCCAGTGGTCGCCTCTCTCGCTTCGCTCGGGTCCGGAGCTTGTTACACTCGGCCGGGATGACAGCAAAAAACCTACTGTTTCGGCGCCATGAAGCTTGATAAAAAGATAAGGTCACAGGCAACAGAAGAATAAGATCGATTATAAATTGCCGCTGCCGCTGACGTATCGCTAGCAACACAGCTTGCATGCACCGCTGAACGGTGCGTCACCACAGCGCCTAACCCGGGCAGCCCGTCATCTGCTTTCGCATCAAGGTCATAGGCCTCTTTTGGCAATAGTGCGGCACCATACGGTTCAAGGTTCGTTTGCGATAAACCAAACTGAATGACATTGTCGTAATTACCATCGTATAAGTTGGCGCTACCAGAAAAAATACCATAACTGCCTAACGAGAAGCCCGACTGGGTAATGGATCCCGCAGGAATATTGATTCCTGGGCGAGAATCCAGAGCTGCGCCCGTACCAGAAACACCAGTAAATACTCCCTGAATAGATCCCGCTAAAACCATTTGTTTCCATGCCTGATACATTTCGCCAGTGGTATTTGCAGCCGTGCCAAGACCGATTGCGCCATTACCGTTACCATCGGCGGTATTGCTTCCCCACACATTGGTGGCGGTAGGGAAATCACCCGGAAAATAGTCATATTTATCTTTGAATTGCTGCATGGCGATGGCGTAGGTTTTAGCATCGGTCAGCACGTTGCGCACCTTATGCGCCTGAATGAGGCTTTGGCCGCCCAAAATGCCGCCCACCACAAGGCCAACAATAACCAGCACAATACTTAGCTCAACAAGCGTAAATGCGGAACGGCGTGAGTGCATGGCTTATCTCCCTTTGCCAACAAAATATGGGCGTGAGAGGGAAAAATAGCAACTGCAAAACTGAACCCTCTCCCGGCGGGAGAGGGTCGAGCAAAGCGAGAGGTGAGGGCATGGTTAGGTAAGATGGGCGCAATGCCCTCACCCTCCCCACTAAAGTGGGTTCCCTCCCTCTCCCGATGGGAGAGGGTTTTAGGTACTATGCTGCGAGCCCCAGCAGCTCGTATAACTCTTCCTTGGTATTCACTACCGTATAGAAATTACGTGTCTCGGGCTTGGCAAAACCAATATTCACCATATGCTCCAGCAGGGTCACCAAATGATCCCAATAGCCATTGAAGTTATAAATAATCACCAGCTTTTCGTGGATTTTGATTTGACGCCAGGTAATCACCTCGAACATTTCATCGAGCGTGCCGCAGCCACCGGGCAAAATAACAAACGTATCGGCGTTATCATACATAATTTGCTTACGCTCATGCATGGAATCGACCATGTGCATGGTGGTCAGCCCCTTATGCTCCACCTCAATGCGGCCCAGCGAGCGCGGAAACACACCAATGGCCTTGCCGCCGCCTTGCAGCACGCCATTTGCCACCGCGCCCATTAAGCCGCAATCACCGCCGCCATAAACCAGCTGTTTACCAGCTTTGGCCATGTCGGTTCCCAGTTCGCTGGCCATATCGATATAGATTTTTGGCACAGCATTTTGCGCACCACAAAAAACGCAGATGGATTTCATTTTGTTGATTGCTTCAGACATATTCGTTTCCGTTTTGTTGTTATTGCTTCATTATATAATTTACGGCTGGGCACCATAGAGATTTTATTGGCCGTTGCAAGTCGCTCGAAACGCCGCTATTTCAAGCGGATGGACGAGAACCCACATTATTTAGGCCACCGCGCCCGCTTACGGCAACGCTTTTTAGATGCCAGCGGCGACGCCCTGCCCGACTATGAACTGTTGGAGCTGATTTTGTTTTCTGCCCGTCCGCGCGGCGATGTGAAACCACTGGCAAAGCGCCTACTCAAGCAATTTGGAAGCTTTAAAAACGTCATTTATGCCGACGAACTTGCCTTACGCGCCACCGACGATGTGGGCGATGCGGTCATCGCCACGCTAAAAACCATCCGCATCAGTGCCCAACGGATGATTAAATCAGAAATCGCCGACCAGCCAGTCATTCAATCATGGTCGGCGCTGATGGATTATTGCAAACTCGTTATGGGTAAAGAGAAAATTGAGCAATTCCGCGTGCTGTTCCTAAATCATCGCCACGCCCTCATTGCCGATGAAGTAATGCAGCAAGGCACCATTAACCACACACCTGTGTATCCTCGCGAAATTGTGAAACGTGCCCTGGAACATTCAGCCGCCGCCATTATTTTGCTGCACAATCACCCCAGCGGCGACCCAACTCCCAGCAAGGCCGATATCGATATTACGCAAAAAATCGTTGAAGCTGCAGCCACTGTTGGCGTCACCGTGCATGACCATGTGATTATTACTGAAACAGGGCATTATTCGTTCAAAAGCTTTGGGCTGATTTAGTTTCTACGAACCAACCTATTTACAATTTGCCGTTAAAGAATTGCATGCACCAGAAGGTGCTGTGGGCGCAGACTAATAGATAGGCGGCGCGAAAGCATTAAAGGACTTATTGGAATAGCAAGCCTGCTGCCCAGTCAGATCTTTCACAATATCTGGCGCTCCAAAAATCACTGAAATGCCCACCATGGTGGTAATGGCCATACCTTGCGATACTTTGCCAAACAATGCCCCAATACCAAGCACAATAACCGCTAGCGTGGCAATGCCCTGCCCCAGCGATCCCGTAAACCAATCCGCCACATTGCACAGCAAATTACCAATGGTACCACCACTTAACGAGCCAGTTGGGCTAGCCGGCGTGGCTGTTGCAGCATAAACATGCTGCGCCGTCATGGTCCAACAAAACAAACAAAGCGCTGGATACTTCAGATAATCAGGCAAATGCTTCAGAAATCTAACCATAATGACTCCGGTTTCATGTGCCATTTTATCATGCGTTAAGATAATTAAAACTTCCTTAACAATTAAATAAAAAGCCCTGAAATTCGTGAGAATTTTCTTATTTTACATCTTGCCTTGTTTTATAGAGCGAATAAATCACCCCGGAAGCTAAAATACCCACCGTGACGAGCAACGAGATATCGGCGGGAAATTTGTTCCACCCCATCAAATCGGTCACAAATACTTTGCCGCCAATGAAGATAAGCACGGCTGCCAGTGAATAATTGAGATATTGGAACCGATGCAGCATGGCCGCCAACGCAAAATAAAGCGCTCTAAGCCCCAAAATTGCAAAAATATTGCTGGTATAAACAATATACTCATCGGTCGTGATCGCAAAAATGGCGGGCACCGAATCAACGGCAAAAATCACGTCCACAAATTCTACCGTCACCAATGCCAAAAACAGCGGTGTGGCAAACAATGCGCGCTTATTGGTATTAAGATCAACCTTGCGAATGAAGAATTTGTTACCATGCAACTCATCGGTATAACGCATGTATTTTTTAAAGAAACGAATCGCAGGGTTTTTGCTAATATCCGTTTCTTTATCGGAGCTGAACAGCATTTTAATACCGGTAAACAGCAAGAAAGCAGCGAATACATTCAGCACCCAATCAAAGCGGTGCACCAGTTCGGCGCCAATGCCAATCAACAAGCCGCGCAGAACAATGACCCCAATAATACCCCAGAAAAGCACGCGATATTGATTCGCACGCGGAATAGCAAAATAGGAAAACACAAGCGAGATGACAAAAATGTTGTCGAGCGACAATGATTTTTCAATCACAAATCCAGTGAGATATTCTTTACCAGCTTGCGGGCCAAGCCACACCCAAACAAATACGCCAAATAACAACCCCATCGTGACATAAAACCCACTAAGCTTTAAGCTTTGTGAGGCAGAAATTTCTTTGTCTTTACGGTGCAAAATACCCAGATCAAGCAGCAGCAACGTCAGCACCACAGCAAAAAAGACAATCCAAATCCAAAGTGGTTTGGCAAGCAACGTTAAATCCCAGAATTCCATACCTAATTTGCCTTCTTTGTGGTGGTTGGTTTTAGTGTAGTTCGTTTTGGTTTGGCCAGAAAAGATTCTTCAATATTCACCGTCGATCGTTTGCCCAGCGCCTTCTTATGTTTGCGCAACCAATCATTCATTTGCAGTCGCCCCGTCGCATGAAGTGCTTCAAAAAACTGCCAATTCGCATTCGTTTTGCTGCTGGCAGTCATGCATTTCATTGCTTCGGGTGGTGCTACCATATGCATATGAATATTGGTATAATTCTTTTCACTTAAATGCCCATCATGAATAAGCCGCTTCACAAAATTAATGGCGCGCATTTCAGCAATCAAGCTGGAATTAAAGCTTATTTCATTTAATCGATCAATAATGTCTGTGGCATTCTTAGGCGTTCCAGGCCGATTCAGTGGATTAATTTGCACAAGCAACACATCGGGACAGGTCGTTTTGTAAATCAGCGGCCAGATAGAGGGATTGCCCACATAGCCCCCATCCCAATAAGGCACGCCATCAATTTGCACCGCCTGATACACAAGCGGCAGGCACGCCGACGCTAGCAACACATCCAGTGTCATATCGTGACTGGTAAAAATTCTGGGCTGACCCGTTTCAACATTGGTGGCTGTTACAAACAAATGTATCGGTGATTTTTGCAGTGCCTCAACATTAACAATATTTTCTAACACTTGTCGCAGCGGGTTTAAGTTAAACGGGTTCAGCTCATAGGGCGAAAAAGTACGCGTCAGCGCATCGGCGGGCTTAAGCGCCGAAAGCCATTCCAAACCCGGCCAATCTGCCATCCATTCCAACGGCGATGGATGGTTGGGCGCATAAACGCCACCCGCCGCGACACTAATCTGATACCAGAATTCATGCAGTTTAGTTTTCGCCGTTTCACGGCCGCCTTCGGCATAACCACTGGCCAAAACAGCCGCATTCATGGCGCCGGCACTGGTGCCAGTGATACCTGCAATCTCAATATCATGCTCGTCCAGCAACCGATCCAGTACGCCCCAGGTAAATGCACCATGCGCACCACCGCCTTGCAGGGCCAAATTTAATTTCAGCACCCCATTTTTTTGCGGTTTTCGACCAGAAGAAAGACTCATTTAGGCCGCCACCCATCCACCATCATGGCTTAGGCTGGTGCCAGTCATGTTGCTTGCCGCTTCGGAACATAAGAATACAGCCAAGCCGCCAATGTGTTCTGGCGTTGAGAAACGCATGCTTGGCTCTTTCGCTTCCAGCATTTTTTCTTTGGCTGCATTGGGCGTAATGCCAAGTTTCGCAGCATTATCATCAATCTGTTTCTGCACCAGCGGGGTGAGCACCCAGCCCGGGCAAATGGCGTTGGCCGTAATCATCTGCTGCGCGTTTTCCAGCGCCGTTACTTTGGTGAGGCCAATAATGCCGTGTTTCGCCGCTACATAGGCCGATTTTTGCACCGAAGCCACTAGCCCATGCGCCGAAGCAATATTGATAATGCGCCCCCAGTTACGCTTTTTCATGCCGGGCAGCGCTGCCTTGGTAGCATGAAACGCCGAACTGAGATTGATGGCAATAATCGCATCCCATTTATCTTCGGGAAAATCTTCGATGCTCGAAGTGAACTGAATGCCCGCATTATTCACCAGCACATCCACCGCGCCGAACGCATCTTCGGCTTGCTTCACCATGGCGCGAATATCGGCGGGCTTGCTCATGTCGGCGGGGGAATAAGCCGTTTTAACGCCAAATTTCGTGGCAGTATCAGCCACAACCCTATCAATCTCGGCCTTATCGCCAAAACCGTTGAAGAGGATATTCACCCCCTCGGCCGCGAACGCATGGGCAATGCCAAGCCCAATACCGCTGGTGGAACCGGTCACAATCGCTGATTTACCCTTAAGCATCGCATCCTCCGTGGTGAGCCTCCTACATAGGGCGCTTCACCTGCAGGCGCAAGTGAGGGCTAAATGGCTGATGCCGGCATGTGCATACCCTCTGGCACAAAGCGTTCAGCCCCTGCCGCATGCAGCACATAATTCAAATAGTCATTGGCTGAAGATGGAAACAAATGGGTTCCATCTTCGGTATAAAGCGGCAATTGCTGAAACGATGGCATGGGAATAACCCTTATGCCGGGCGCCGCTGCGCGTACCGATTTCACCCAGTGCCGGAAAAACACCGTTTCTGCAATACGCCGATCATAGGGCGTGTGAAAAAACACTATCTCAATGCCGCGCTCAGTTAATTGCTGAATTTGGGAAGTTATTTTAGCAAGTGCACGTTTTTGCTCTTCAAGTGGAATCGCGTCAATCCGCCCGTATGATTGGGCAGTTGGCACCACTCGGGCAGCAATTTTTTCTTCCCACTGCGCCTGCGTTTCCGTTTGTTTTGGCATCAGTGTCACCACACCCATGCGATGCTTAATATCTAAATTGGTCCAATTATA
>CANEUT010000071.1 GCA_947441895.1 Rickettsiales bacterium
CGCTCCTACCACATTGCTGCACCAGTCACTTGGCACAAAACGGCACCGCTGTTCCAGATGTAATGCCGCAGCATTTTTTGCAGCAATTTCTAATGTAGTACGTGATTGATCAACGCCAAGTCCGGTTGCGTTTGCATATTCGCGCAACGCGGAAAGCAGCAGGCAACCTGAGCCCGTGCCCAAATCCAGCACGCGCAGTGCTGCGTTTTTATCAGCGTGATGGCGCAGCAATGTTTCAATCATCACCTCGCTATCCGCACGCGGCGTCAACACATCCGGTGACACTGCAAAACGGTCGCGCCAAAAATCCTTATAGCCCAGAATCTGCGCCACGGGTTCGTGCTGCAAGCGGCGATTCACCAGCATCTGCAGCGCATCATCATCGCGCACATCATCGGCATTACGCACCAATGTTTCCGCACTCACCCCCCAGGCAGCTTGCGCCAACAGCCGTGCCTCAAGCGCTGCCAAATCACCGGCGATGGGTGCCAATTGCGTGCGTGCATGCTGAAGCTGTGAAGCGTTTGTTTGCATTAATCCTCTTTATACTCCGACAATTTACTGGCCTGATCTTCCTTGATCAGCGCGTCACAAAACGCGGCGAGACCTGCGCCCTCCATCACGGTGTCGAGGTTATAGCTCGTCATGTTAATGCGGTGATCGGTCACGCGCCCTTGCGGATAGTTATAGGTACGAATGCGCTCGGAACGGTCACCCGAGCCCACCTGATCTTTGCGCTTCGCGGAACGTTCGGCCTCGCGCTTTTGATATTCGGCATCATAAATGCGGGCGCGCAGAATTTTCAGCGCCTTGGCCTTGTTTTTATGCTGCGATTTTTCGTCCTGGCACTGCACCGTCACGCCGGTGGGAATATGCACAATACGCACCGCCGAATCGGTGGTGTTCACCGACTGACCGCCTGGGCCGGATGAGCGAAACACGTCAATCCGCAGATCATTCTCGTTGATCTGAATATCCACCTCTTCCGCCTCTGGCAGCACCGCAACCGTGGCGGCGGAGGTGTGAATGCGGCCCTGAGTTTCCGTCGCCGGAACGCGCTGCACACGGTGCACGCCCGATTCAAATTTCAATTTCTGGAACACGTTTTTACCACTGATGCTGGCGCTGGCATCTTTATAGCCGCCCAACGTGGAATCCGACAATTCAAGAATCTCAAACCGCCAGCCCTGAAGCTCGGCGAAGCGCTGATACATGCGGAATAAATCGGCGGCAAACAGGGCCGCTTCATCACCACCCGTGCCCGCACGCACTTCCAAAATCGCGTTCTTGGCATCGGCTTCATCCTTCGGAATCAGCGCCAATTGCAAATCTTCCGTCAGCTTCGGAATCAGCTTGTCGAGTGCGTCTTTTTCTTCCAGCGCCAGCTCTTTCAGCCCCTCGTCCTTACCATTAATCATGGCCTTGGCATCTTCCAGCTCGGCCGTGGCCTGACGCAGCGCCAGCGCGGTTTCGATGATGGGTGTGAGGTCCGAATATTCCTTCGAAAACTTGGCATATTCGCCTGATTTCAAGGTCTCCGGTGACGATACCGCATCACGCAATTCATTATGACGCTTCACCAGCGCATCAATTTTTTTATCAAACGACATAGGGCTTCAACTTCTCAATTAATTGGGCCTCGGGAATAGTCTCCTGAGTGCCGGTTTCTAAATGTTTCACGGTAACGGTTTGGTTTTTTAATTCATCTTCACCCAGCAAAATCGCCAGTTTGGCACGCGCTTTATCGGCACGCTCAAAACGCTTCTTGGCGTTGCCCTTATAGGCGATATCGACACGAATATTATGGCTACGCAAATGCTGAACCAGTTTCCACGCATGTGTTTCCGCCGCTTCATTCATGGGAATCACCGCTGCAACGGGCGATGGCACTGCAATTTGCTGCAGCGATAATGTTTCGCGCAACGCCACTAACCTTTCCACACCGGCAGCAAAACCAATGCCGGGAATGTCTTGCCCACCCATCAGTTTCACCAGTCCGTCATAGCGCCCACCGGCAAGCACCGTGCCTTGCGCACCCAGCTGATCGGTGGTGAATTCAAACACGGTGTGGGAATAATAATCGAGCCCGCGTACCAGCTTCTCGCTCAATTTATACGCAATGCCCAGCGCATCCAGACCTGTTTTCACGGCGTTAAAATGCTGCGTTGCCGCTTCGGTGAATGACGCATGCAGCATGGGTGCACCGGCGATGATTTCACGGTCGCCCGCATCTTTGGAATCGAGAATGCGCAGTGGGTTTTTCACCAGCCGCATTTTGCTATCTTCGGAGAGCTTGGCTTCGTGCTGCGACAGATAGGCCACCAGCGTTTCACGGTACGCCGCGCGTGACGCGGCATCGCCCAGCGAATTCAGCTCCAGCGTGACAGCATTACCCAATCCAAGGACGCTTAGCGTCTGCGCCGCAAGGGCAATTAATTCAACATCGGCGGCAGGTTCAGCCGCGCCAAGCAACTCGGCACCAATCTGGTGAAACTGGCGCAAACGGCCCTTTTGCGGGCGCTCATAACGAAACGCCGGACCCGCATAAAAACATTTAAAGGGCAGCTGTTGCTGCAGACCATTGCTGATGAATGCGCGCACAATGGCGGCGGTAAATTCGGGACGCAGGGTAAGGCTTTCGCCCCCGCGATCGGTGAAGCTATAGGTTTCTTTGGTGACGATGTCTGACGTATCGCCCACGGCGCGGTGGAACACTTCCGAGAATTCGAAAATCGGTGTGTCCATGCGCTGAAAACCATAGAGCAGCGCCGTGGCCTGCGCGGTGGAAATCACCTGCTGGTGGTTAAGGTAGCTGTCCGGTAGCAAATCATGCGTGCCGCGCACCGGTTGTAACGTTGAAGCCATTAAATCAAAAATTCTCGCTAAAAAATGCTCGCTAAAAAATTACTCAGCTTTGCTTGACTATTCGCGCCATCGATTTCGTTTCTAGATATCGTTTTTGGCGCCTACCGCAGCCCAAGGCTTGCGTCTTGAGTTGGTGATAGTGATTTCGCCATGGATTGGCAAGAAAATAGTGCTAGGCCACGCCTTTCTTGGCGAATGTGCGAGCCACATAAGCTTCCAGCCGCTCCTTAAAATCGGCAGCGATGCTGTCGCCACGCAAGGTGGCCACCTTTACCCCATCTTCGAATACGGGAGCCACTGGGCTTTCGCCCGTACCCGGCAGGCTGATACCAATGTTTGCATGCTTGCTCTCACCGGGGCCATTCACAATGCAACCCATGACCGCCACATGCATGGCTTCAGCCCCTGCGAATTCTTTTGCCCAATGCGGCATGCGTGCCCGCAAATAGGTTTGAATCTCTGCCGCCAGTTCCTGAAAATAAGTGCTGGTGGTGCGCCCGCAACCTGGGCAAGCAATCACTAATGGAGCGAAATTGCGCAGGCCCATGGTCTGCAGCAATTCCTGCGCCACCAGCACTTCCTGCGTGCGGTCACCATGTGGCTCGGGTGTCAGCGAAATGCGAATCGTGTCGCCAATACCTTCCTGCAGCAAAACACCAAGGGCAGCGCTCGATGCCACAATGCCTTTGCTGCCCATGCCCGCTTCGGTAAGCCCCAGATGCAGGGCATAGGAACAACGCGAAGCAAGGTCGCGATAAACCGCGATGAGATCTTGCACGCGGCTGACTTTGGCGGAGAGCAAAATACGTTCCGGCGCAAGACCGACGCTTTCGGCTTTTGCGGCACTTTGCAGCGCCGAGAGTACCAGCGCATCCCGTGCGACTTGTTCGGCCGACTTCGGGTTTTTCTGCACAGCATTTTCGTCCATCAGCTTGGCGACCAGCGCCTGATCCATCGACCCCCAATTGACGCCAATGCGAATGGGTTTATTATTCGTGATGGCAATTTCAACCATCTGTGCAAACTGCATATCCTGCTTTTCACCGAAACCCACATTACCCGGGTTGATGCGATATTTCGCCAGTGCCTGAGCCATTTCGGGAAAGGCGGTTAACAACCGATGGCCGTTATAATGAAAATCGCCCACCAACGGCACGGCGGGGCCAATAGCCAAAAGTTTTTCATAAATTTCGGGCACGGCGCGTGCCGCCGCTTCATTATTCACAGTGATGCGCACCAGCTCAGAACCCGCATTGGCCAACTGTTTTACTTGCGCCACGGTGCCCATCACATCCGCCGTGTCGGTATTGGTCATCGACTGCACCACAACGGGGGCCGTGCCCCCAATAGCCACACCGCCAATGGTCGTGGCGTAAGAGGTACGCCTAGAAAACATCTTCAACCTTAACGGGCTTTTTCTCTTCCGTCACAGGCTTAATTTCTTCGACTTTCACTGGTTTCTTTTCTTCTATTTTCACTGGCTTCTTTTCTTCCTTTTTAGCCGGTTTTTTGTCTTCTATTTTTACTGGCTTTTTCTTTTCTGGGGGCGCCGGTTTTTTGTTTGGTGGCAACTCCTCAGGTTCGTTCAGCGCCTCATCAATATCGGCGGGCTCATCAATCAACTCTGCCTCTTCATCGATTATTGCTGCGATATCGCTAAGGTCAAGCTTCCCTGCCAGCATCACCGGCACAGCACCATCAAACTTCAGCACGGCGCGCATGGGACGATCGGCAAAAAAGCAGCCAAGCCATAGATTGCTGTTCAGGCAATGGCCGTTATTAGCGGTGGGCATCACACTGTCACGGACTGTCTCAAGCAACGCTTCGGGAACGGCTGCTACCACTACAGGTTCAGGCGCTTGTTGTTCAGGCGCAGACGTATCATCGCCGCCACTGAAAAGACTGACCATAAGGAGCACAAAAACACCCACCACCGCAACCGTACCAAGGCCACGCCAATTGGTGTTGAGGCTTTGCTTGCGCGCCCCCATGGGCTGATTAAACACCGGCTTGGCTTGCGTTTCATCTTTACCAAAACACAGCGTCACCACCTGATCGGCATCGAGCCCTAAGAATTCAGCATAGGTGTGAACATAGCCCCGCGCATAAACTTTACCCGGCATTTGGTCGTATTTATTTTCTTCAATGGCATTCACATAGCGCACGCGAATATGCAGTCGCTCGGAAACATCGAGTGCCGAGAGTTTGAAATGCTCCCGCAGGCCTCGAATATAGGCGCCGACTTCGGTCGCCGTCATCGATTCAGGTAAGCGTAATGGTGTTGGTGGTGGTGCCATAAGAACGGTTTAGTGAATGTGCGCGGGCGATGCAATAGCTTACTCTTTAAAGCTCGGGTTTGTCTGCTGACAGAAACCCTCGCGTTAGCTCAGGGCTGGCTCGCCCAGCTCGCTGTTTAACATTCAATCGTTTGAAGAGTTGGTGCGTAGCGCTTTACGGCGCGAGCCGCGAAGCGGCTGGGGTCAGCGGCGAAGCCGCGAAGGGGATAAGTTCCCCTTCAAAAACTATAGAATCTCAACCCCGTGATCTTTGGCAAAGCGCTCCAGATGCAACCGAATGGAATGTTGTGGCTCGGCGCAGATATAGTCGAGGTAATGGGTTAAATCGCGTGCATGCAAGCTGCGCAGCATGGCCTTCACGGGGCCAATGGCCGATGGCGGCATGGAAAGCGTGCGCACGCCGCAGCCAATAAGGGCCATGGCATCCACAGGCCGCGTCGCCATATCACCACAGAAACTTAAATCGACCTTATATTCGCTCGCCACCTTCACCACGGTTTGAATGACACGCATCACGGCAGGGTTGAGCGTATCATAACGCCCACTCACCCGAGGACTGCCGCGGTCGCACGCAAACAGAAACTGAAACAAATCATTGCTACCGATGGAAACAAAATCCACCCGACTCATCAATTCGGGTAGCTGGAAAAGCAGCGATGGAATTTCCAGCATGGTGCCAATGCGTAGCTGGGTGGGCGGTGTGATTCCTTCATCACGCGCACGCTCAATCTCTTTCAGTAGCAGCACTTTCATGGCATCGAATTCAGGAATTTCCGCAATAAAGGGGAACATGACAGAGAGTTTTTCACCCGCCGCCGCACGCACCATGGCGCGCAGTTGCTGACGCAGAATCACCGGGCGGTCGAGCGCAATGCGGGTGGCACGCCAACCCATGGCCGGGTTTTCTTCGTTGCCGATTTGAATATAGGGCACTTGCTTATCGCCACCAATATCAAACGAGCGGAACACCACTGGCTTGCCGCGCGCCTTCTCAATTGCATCACGATAGATGCGCTGCTGATCGGCCACGCTGGGTAAATCACGACTGGCCATATAGGGTAGTTCGGTGCGGAAGAGGCCCACCCCATCCACATCTGCTGCTGACAGATGATCAGCATGCACAAACAATCCCAGGTTCAGGTTCAGCGAAATGGGCACGCCATCCGCGGTGATGGATGGCAAATCACGTGTAGCGGCATAGGCCGCCACTTGCGCGGCACGGCTTGCAATCTCGGCGTCGGCCGCGGCTTCCACATCTTCCGGCGGACGCACATACACCAAGCCCTGATCACCCTGTACCACCACCAAGTCACCACGTTTCACCACGTGCAGAATATTTTCCACACGCCCCACCATTGGAATATCCATCATGCGCGCAATAATGGCCACATGGCTGGTGGGCGAACCCTCCGCAAGAATCACGCCCTTCAACCGTTTTGCATCATATTCCAGCAGCTCCGCCGGTCCCAAACAATGGGCGACGAGAATGAACGCATCGGGCAATTCGCCGAGCGCCGCCGTGGGCTCTACCCCCTGAAGGTGATAGAGTAAGCGCTCCGACAAATCTTCCAGATCCTGCACGCGTTCTTGAATGTAAGCGCTGGTAATTTGACTGAGGCGCGCATGCATTTCTTCCTGCACTTTACGTACTGCCGCTTCGGCGGTGAGGCCGGTATGAATCGCTTCGGTGATGCGATCAATCCAACCGCGATCCTGGCTGAACAGGCGATAGCTCTCGAGAATTTCGCGGTGGGCGCTACCCTCTTCTAAACCCGACTGCGTAATCAACGTATCCACCGATTGCTGCAGCGAAAGCAGCGCACCGCGCAGACGCCTTTCTTCCTCTTCCGGTGATTCGCTTACCAGTGTGGTAATATCAATTTTGGGGCGGTGCAGTACCACCGGTGCTTTGGCAATGCCACCCGCCAACGTGTTGCCGGAAAGCTGCTGCGACTGCAACATGGGGTGCTGACCACCGGCAATGTCATAAATATCAACAATTTTACTGCCAATGACGAGTTCCGAAACCACCATAGCCACCGCGTGCAGAATTTCGGCAAGCTCTTCGCTGTAACTACGCGCCAGTTTATTTTGCACCACCAGCACGCCAATAGTTTTGTGGCTATGCAGCAGCGGCACCCCAATGAACCCGTGGTAAAGCTCTTCACCGGTTTCGGGGCGATACGCGAATTTGGGATGCGACTGCGCATCGGCCAGGTTCAAATCCAGCCCTCCGGCCGCCACTTCGCCCACCAGCCCTTCACCAAAACGCAGGCGAGTGACATGCACCGAATTTTGCTTCAGGCCGAAGCTTGCGTAAAGCTCCAGAATGTCGCCGGGGCGTGACAGATAAATGGAGCACACATCAGCCCCCAGCGACACCGCAATGGTGCGCACCAATAAATCGAGGCGCGCCTGCGCCGTGGCACCACCAACGGTCATCACGTCGCGCACTTGGCGCAGCAACATAATCGGCGATTGAATCGCCGAACTTGCCGGATCCATTGGAATAATACTTGCCATTCTTGCCGCCTTTTTGCTGCGATTAAAATCGCCCCTGCATTCGCGACATTTTATAAAATCATTTTTTGCTGCACAAATCGGAAATCACCCCAGGCCAATTTATGCGCGTCGCTGCAGATATTCTGATGCTTGTTGCACCAATTCGTCAA
>CANEUT010000072.1 GCA_947441895.1 Rickettsiales bacterium
GACCCCGCAATGAATGCGGGGTGACAAGAAAATAAAAATGGGCCCTCCAGAAGATACACGGGTCATTTCGTACGCAGCGCGCGAATAATGCCGCGCCAGGTGGCCACTTCCTGCGAGTTCATTTGGGCGCGGGTGAGCACGGCGCGAATGTTGCGCCACATGCCCTCTTTCTTCTCGGGCACGCGCCAGAAGTTCACTTCCTCAAGCGCGGCCTCGAACTGGTCGAAGAAACCGAAAAGTTCTTCACGTGGAGCTACTTCCTGCGCTTTATCAGCCGCGGGGCGCGGGGCGCTAACAAACCACTCATAGAGCGTGCACACCACCGCCTGCCCCACATTGAGCGACGGGTAATCTGGCGCCACGGGAATGCTCACCACCGCATCGGCCAAGGCAATATCTTCGTTCTCAAGCCCGGTGCGTTCGGGCCCGAACAGCACCGCGCAACGTTCACCCCGCGCGGCACGCGTGCGCACCTCCACCATGGCTTCGCGCAAATCCATGGCGGGCATATTCACCGCCCGCTCGCGTGAGCTGGTGGCCACAATGTAATGGCAATCACTCACCGCTTCGCGCAGCGTGGTGAATAATTGCGCATCATCCAGAATGGGAATGGCTTTGCCAGCCACATCACCGGCTTTGGGGTTTGGCCAGCCGTCACGCGGGGCGACAAGGCGCAACTCACCCACGCCGAAATTGGCCATGGCCCGCGCCGTGGCGCCAATATTCTCGCCCATTTGCGGGCGCACCAGAATGGGAATGATGGTGGAAGACATTTAAGCTACTTCTGCCTTTTGGTTTAGTTTTTCCCAAAAAGCACTAAGCCATGGCCACCAAGCTGTATCAGCAACTTTATCCAGCTCCTCAATTATCTTTTTTCCAAGATGAACCGTTTCCTGCCACAGCTTCAAATCCTCTCTTATTATAAAGGCTTTTTCTTTAACAGAAGATGCTGCTGCCGGATTGGAGAGTTTTATTAGATCGATTCGAATACCTTGAAGATAAGTATAAAAAGTCGTGATGTTTTTTGCTAATTCTTGATCTGTAGGAAGCAAACCTAACCGCTCGATGTGCCTGTCTATCACTGGATCTAACTGAGGCGTAGTCGTGCCAACGATATCGGATAACGTAACATCTACGCCTGTATCCAAGGTTTTTAGTATATCACTAAAGGATTCTACGTGCCTTCTTCTCTCCGCAATATCTAACAAGGCAAATATTTCACCAGCAATTGCCGCGGCTGTACCTCTCATGTCCCTATGCCGTTTGTATGACTCCAAAAGCACTCCAGACCCCATAGCAGCAGATGCTCCGATAAAGGCTGCCACCAAAGTAGGAAAGAATGTTGGAGAAAAATCCATACAACTTAAACCTTCGCCTTTTTCTTCATCAAGTGAAAGCTAATCGCATCAAAAAGCGCGTTGTAGGATGCATCAATCACGTTGTGGCTGACGCCAATGGTGTTCCAGCTACGGCCCGCGTCATCCTTGCTCTCGATCATCACCCGCGTCAGCGCCGCCGTGGCGTCGGATGGTGTGAGAATCCGCACCTTATAATCGCTCAAATGCATGCTGCTGAGTTTGGGGTAATGCACCAGCAGTGCCTTGCGCAACGCGGCATCCAGCGCGTTCACGGGGCCGTTACCCTCGGCCACGGTCATCACCTGTTCACCTTTAATCGTCAGCTTCACGGTGGCTTCGCTCATGGTCACACGCTTGCCTTTGGCATTGATGCGTCGCTCATCCAGCACGCGGAAACTATGCAGCTCATAATAGCTTGGCACGGTGCCCAGCAACTGGCGCACCATCAGTTCAAAACTTGCCTCGGCATCTTCATACGCATACCCAAGTGCTTCGCGGTCTTTCACGTGCTTCACCAGCTCGCCAATACGCGCGTCATCAGCATCAATCTCAATACCCATCTGCGCCAAGCGATTCAGAATATTCGCCCGCCCCGCTTTGTCGGAAACCAGAATCATCCGGCTATTACCCACGGTCGCCGGGTCGATATGTTCGTACGACTTCGTATCTTTGCTCATGGCGCTGACATGCAGCCCGCCTTTATGGGCGAAGGCGCTTTTGCCAACATACGCCGCGTGATTATTCGGCGCACGGTTCAGCCGCTCATCCACCAGCCGCGACACATGGCCAATGCGCGCCAGTTGTTTTTCGCTGATGCCGGTGGTGAAGCCCATTTTCAGCATGAGGGTTGGAATAATGGAAATGAGATTCGCATTACCGCAACGTTCCCCAATGCCATTGATGGTGCCCTGCACCTGCCGCACGCCCGCTTCCACCGCGGCGAGTGAATTGGCCACTGCCTGCTCCGTATCGTTATGGCAGTGAACACCGAACGCGGTGTGCGGAAATTTGTTCTTCACTTCACTCACCATGCGATAAATTTCGGAAGGCAGTGAGCCTCCATTGGTATCGCATAGCACTACCCAGCTTACCTTTGCTTCCTGTGCGGCACGAACTACTTCCAGCGCATATTCGGGGTTGGCTTTGTAACCATCAAAAAAATGTTCGGCATCAAAAACGGCTTCGCGCTTTTTACCAATCACATGCGCGAACGATTCCTCAATCATCCGCAGATTTTCTTTTTTCGAAATTTTCAGCGCGGCTTCTACCTGCCAATCCCACGCCTTTCCCACAAGACACACGCTGGGCGTGTTTGCAGCCAAAACATCTTGCAAACCGGGGTCATTCGCGGCTGACCTGCCGGCGCGGCGCGTCATGCCAAAGGCGGTGAGCTTTGCTTTTTTTGGCGTTGGCGCAGCAGCAAAAAACGCATCATCGGTGGGGTTCGCACCGGGCCATCCGCCCTCGATATAATCGATGCCAAACGCATCCAGCTCAGCGGCGATGGCAAGCTTATCCGCCACGGAAAAATCAATCCCGCGGGCTTGTGCGCCATCGCGCAGTGTTGAATCGTAAAGGTAAATCCGTTCAGCCATAGCCCGCGCTTATACAAGGATTGGTGCGGCGCGGCAACTAATCCTTATTATGCCCGTGCCGTTGGCGCTTATGCGCCAGATATTTCTCGGTGACGAGATAGGTGACGGTTACCGTCCAGCCGATGAGAATGAGGCCCATAATCGCCTCAACCCCCACTAGCAAACGCAAACCGCCTGTTGGCGCCACATCACCCAGCCCCAGCGACGAATAGCTGACCACCGAGAAATAGGCATAATCCAAAATATGGTGCGTAATATCGCCCTTCAGACTACCGAAAGTAAACCAGTTATCCAGACCATAATAGGTGAGGGCAAACGCCCACACCGCAATGGTGTGCCCAACAAATGCTGAGAAAACAGTGAGCAAAATTTGCAGGCGCGGATGGGCTTCGAGCCGTGGCAATACCAGCCACACATGGGCCAGAATTTCATAGAACATCGCCGTGCAAAAGAGAATAAGCCCAAGGCTCACCACACTTGCAATAACGAATTCCATTATCCCCTCCGCCAGGTGGTGCCGGTGGCGCTATCTTCCAGAAGAATGCCGCGGGCTTTCAGCGTGTCGCGAATCGCATCGGATGTTGCAAAATCACGCGCTTTTTTTGCTTCGTCGCGTGTAGCAATTTGCACGTCAATCCATAGCGTGTCGTCGCTTGCTTCACCCTGGAACCATTGCTCAGCCGTGAGATTCAGCAGACCCAGAAACTTCGCATTGGTGCGCAATGCTGCACCATCAAGCGTTTGCAAAATGGCCAGTGCTTTGGGGGTGTTCAGGTTGTCGTTCAGCGCAGCAAGAATCTCACCGTTCAGCTCGGCTGTCTCGCCCACGGCGCCGCTTTGACGATACATGCGATCCACCACTTTCTGCGAATCGGCGAGCAGTTTTTCGCTCCAATCGAGCGGTTCATTATAGCGTGTGGAAAGCAGCGCAAAACGAATCACCTCACCCTTTACCCCACGCTGCAGCAAATCATCGACGGTGATGAAGTTACCAAGCGATTTGCTCATTTTCTCGCCCTCAACGGTGAGGAAGCCATTATGCACCCAATAGCGCGCATAGCCGCTGCCCACATGACCGCAGGTGGATTGCGCAATTTCATTCTCATGATGCGGGAACATGAGGTCGGCCCCACCACCGTGAATGTCAAAGTCGGTGCCCAAATGTGCTGCACTCATGGCAGAACATTCAATATGCCAACCCGGGCGACCCACGCCCCACGGCGAATCAAACTTGGCGCTGGCATCGTCTTTCTCGCTGGCGGGTTTCCACAGCACAAAATCACCGGCATATTCTTTATAGGGCGCTACTTCCACGCGGGCACCGGCCACCATGTCCTTCATGCTGCGGCGGCTGAGCTTGCCGTAGTTTTCGTCTTTCTGCACACGGAACAGCACGTGGCCCTCCGCCGCATAAGCATAGCCACCCGCGATGAGTTTTTCAATGAGTGCAATCATGCCCGCAATATGTTCGGTCGCGCGCGGCTCGATGGTGGGGGGCAGGCAGTTCAACGCCGCCATATCGGCATGGAATTTCGCTGTGATTTCTTCCGTCAACGCGCGAATGGTGATGTTACGCTCCACCGCCGCGGCATTAATTTTATCATCCACATCGGTGATGTTGCGCACATAGGTGACCTTGGGGAATTGCTGACGCAGCAAACGGAACAACACATCATACACCACCACGCTGCGCGCATTGCCAATATGCGGCGGCGCATAAACCGTGGGCCCGCACACATACATTTTAATATGCGACGCATCGAGGGGAATAAACTCCTCAATCTCGCGCGTCAGGGTGTTCGAAAGTTTTATCACGCCACCTGCCCCAGCAAGCGTTTCTCAGCCCGCTCGCGGCCTAAGAGTGCGAACAAGGTTTTCATGTCCGGCCCGTGCTCCATGGCGGTTAAAGCCAAGCGCAGCGGCATAAATAATTCTTTACCCTTGCGGCCGGTCGCTTCTTTCACCGCATTGGCAAATATATCCCAGCTATCCGCACCCCACTCACCCGCAGGCAGCAAGGTAGCCGCCTGATTGGTGAAGGCAGCATCGTCAATTTTTGGGGTGATGGGTTGCTTCAGCACATCCCACCAATCGCGCGCATCATCGACGGTCGTAAGGTTGGGTTTAATTTGCTCCCAGAAGTTCGCGTCAATATCGCCCATGCCGCGCGCGGCCAATAATTGCTGCACTTCGGCATAGGGTAATTGGTGCAGCAATTTCTGGTTTAAACGCTCCAGCTCAAGCGGGTCATAGTTCGCCATGGCGCGGCCCAATTTGTTGATGCCAAAACTGGCGATGAGTGCAGGCACCGAATCAGCCAGCTCAATGGCATCGGACGTGCCAATTTTTGCAAGATAGCTAAGCAGCACCAGCGGGAAAACACCACCTTCACGCAGGCTGCGGATATCACCGCCACCCATACGTTTGCTGATTTTTCCTTCTTTCATTTTTAGTAGCGCCATGTGGCCAAACACGGGCACTTTGTGGCCCAGCGCCTCCATGATTTGCACCTGGGAGGCGGTGTTGCTCACATGGTCTTCCCCGCGAATAATATGGGTGATGCCATGCTCGCCATCATCCACCGAGGTGGAAAGGGTGAACAGGGCCACGCCGTCTTCACGAATCAGCACCGGGTCGGAAAGTTTTGCACCATCGAACTCGACCTTGCCGCGAATCATATCCTCCCACACGATGGGGGCATGGTTCAGCTTGAAGCGCCAGTGGGGCTTGCGGCCTTCCGCTTCATACGCTTTGCGTTTTTCATCGGTCTCAGTCAGTGCTTCGCGGCCATAAATGGGCGGCAATCCACGGCTGATGAGAAGTTTGCGTTTTACGTCGAGCTCTTCCGGCGTTTCATAGCAGGGGTATAACCGGCCATCGGCCACCAGCTTTTGTTTTGCCAGCTCGTAACGGTCGAACCGGGCCGATTGTTTGTCGGTCAGGTCCCACGGCAAACCCAGCCACTGTAAATCATCGCGGATACCTTGCTCATATTCCGCGCTGGAACGTGCCATGTCGGTATCATCAATGCGCAGCATGAACTGGCCGCCCGCCGCTTTGGCGAACAGGAAGTTGCAAATGGCGGTGCGCACATTGCCCACATGAAGCCAGCCGGTTGGGCTTGGTGCAAAACGAACTAATACTTTTTCGGTCATAACTTTCCATTTCGTTCTTGTCATTCCCGCGAAAGCGGGAATCTAAGGCAGCAAAAGCACTTGGCCGGAGATCCCCGCCTACGCGGGGATGACAGTTTCTAGTGATTCTGTGTCTGATGGTTAGAGGATTGCGCGGCCAAGTTCAACCGCGCCAATAAAAAAAGCCCCGGGAAAGACCCAAGGCTTTTTCATGGTTGTTACAATAACCGCTATTGCTGCGGTGGCAATGCAGGCACTTCGCCAGCTGGTGGCAGGCCCGGAGCAGCACCAACCGGAGGCAACCCAGGTGCGCCAGCTGGTGGCAGCGGCGCGGGAGCAGGCATTGCTTCTGGCGGCATAGGCGCCGGGGCTGGGGCCATGTTTGGATCAGGCACCATGCCCGGAGCCGGCGCCATGCCTGGCGCTTCTTCATAAGCTGGAGGCGCTTCCACGGGGGCGGGCGCCATTTCCATCGCTGCGGGTGGCGGTGTCATTTCCTGTGCTTTTTGCTCGGCACGGGCGCGTGCTTCCTCGCGTTTCTTGCGGGCACGTTCGGCGGCGATTGCTTTCTGTTTACGAATTTTTGCGGCTTCGTGCTTAATTTCTTTCACCTCTTGTTCAGTTAGCGCTGCACTTGGCGCACCGAAAGGTATGGCAGCTGTCTGGGCAAGGGCGGTGGTAGACAAAGCGGTGGCGGCAAGCAGGCCAAACAAAAGCGGACGCATGGAAACTCCTTAAACAATAGATTTTTTAATGTCCGCACTCTGCGCAAAAATTTGCATTTCTGTCTAGGCAAATTTTTGGTGAGGCTTAAAGAGGCAACGAAACATAGGGCATCTCAGAAATGAGTGTTTTAGCCAATTTTCCCTTAATAAAAGCCATTTATGTCATCAAACCTTCATACTCACACCCCCATAAATTGGTTAAAATGAGCAATGATAAGGAGATAGACTGTTGTCTGATAACGACACCATCGCCACAACCGCCCCACCGGCGACTGAGGCCAAAAAGCACTTATCGAAAGGCGACAGGCTTTTCGATACGCTGGTCTATACCGGCCTCAATAACATTTCGACCTTTGTGCTGACGCTTGGCATTACCTATGGATTGTTGCATGGATTCAAAAAAGTGGGGGTTGGCAAAGAGGCCGTCAATGAACATTTCAAAAAAGCATCCGCAGATCTTGGTGCATTTTTAGAGAAAATGAAATCTGGCCGTGGCGAGCATGCGCCCACAATTATGTTAACCACTGCGCTTGGTATTGGTGGCACGCTGATGATTGTGCCGATTAAATTTCTGGAAGATCGCCGCACTGGAATTGTCGGCTATTTCAATAAAAAACTCGGCGATAAAACCGATCCCTCGGAATTGAAAGAAGCCCCCAAACAAAGCTGGGGAAGCCTGCTTTTGGGACGCGCCACTGCCTGGTTGGTTGTTTTTGCAAGCCTTACGGGGGCAGCCAAACTTCTTGGCAGCGATAAATTTGCTAAGTTTGAGGAAGGCTTTGCCGAACATGTGGTGGCAAAACCGCTTGGCAAATCGGTCAAAACATTTGGTGAACACACCGCCCAGTTCCGCTTGGGAAAAATTGCGGCGATTGACGTTTTTGCCACGCTGGCGGCAACTATTCTGCTTGAAACATCGAGCAAATTATTCGCCCGCCGGCGCGAAGAAAAAGAACGTCTCAAGGCCCCTTCGCCAGAAACAACTGTGGCCATGCCACGCGTGGCACCAATAGCAC
>CANEUT010000073.1 GCA_947441895.1 Rickettsiales bacterium
CACGCCTGCCTTCGCTGCCATCAGCGTGAGCACCACGCGCATTGGTCACGGGGTGGACGCATGGTATGTCGGCAATGACAGCGTGCCCGTGGTTGATATGATGATTAGTTTTGAAGGTGCGGGCAGCATTAGCGACCCTGAAAGCAAAGCCGGGCGCGCCGCTTTTGCCGCCGCTATGTTAACCGAGGGAGCAGGTACGCTTGATTCGGTAAGCTTCGCCCGCACGTTGGAAGAAAACGCCATTACCATGGAAATAAGCGCCAGCGATGATCGGTTGACGATTCATATTCGCTGCTTGCGTGCCAATGTGGTGCGCGCCGGTGAGCTGCTGGCCATGGCGCTGGCGCAGCCGCAATTGGCCGAGGGCGACATGGCCCGCATTCGCGCCCAAATGACATCGGCGCTGACGCAGATGGATGAAAACCCCAACTATCAGGCGGGCCGATTGCTTGCCGCTAAAGCCTTCGCCGGACACCCCTATGCCAACCCGCCTTTTGGCACCAAAACAAGCGTTGCGCATTTGGGTGCGCAAGATGTGCGTGATTATATGAAGACCTATGTGACGCGCGGCAACGTGCTGATGACGGCGGCGGGCGATGTGAGCGCCGGCTTGTTGAGTGACGTATTGAAAAAGGTGGTGGAAGCGTTGGCCGAAAATGATTCGGGTGCGGTGGCCACCATGCAAACCACCATACAAGGCGGGGGCGAAACATTGCGGCAAACCATGCCCGTGCCGCAGACCACGGTGAATTTTGCTGCACCCGCCATGGCGCGCGATGATAAACATTTTTATGCCATGCATCTGCTCAATCATATTTTGGGCGGGCATAGTTTATTTTCACGATTGGCCGATGGCTTGCGGCAGCAAAAAGGCTTGGTTTATGGCATTGGCACCAGCCTCGATATGCGGCGCGGGGCCTCGCTTATTTCGGGGTCGCTGGCCACCCGCAATGCCACGGCCGATGCGGCAATTGCTGAAGTGAAAACGGTGCTTGAAAGCCTGCGGACCAAGGGCGTGACCACGGAAGAATGCAACGATGCCAAAGCCTATGTGCTGGGCTCGTTTCCGCTGCAGCTCGACCGCAGCAAAAATGTCAGCAGCATTTTGATGATGATGCGTGTTCAGCGGTTGGGAGAAGATTATTTAAGCGAGCGCGAAGCACTGTTTAACAAAGTAAGCTGCGCCGATATTAATGCCGTGGCCGAACAGTGGCTCGACCCCGCCCGGTTTGTGTTTGCGGTGGTGGGTGGCACGCCAGATATGGCGTCACCCACACTGGCGCCTGCCACTACTAGTAGCGGTGATGTGCGATGACCGGCGCCAGTCAACCATGGCAATGGCATGATGCAGCGCTTTGGCAATCATGCAGCAACGATGCATATAATCGCGCGCAAGAATGGCAAAAAAATAGCGCGGCGCTTTATAAAAAACTGACGGATGTTGCGGCGGTGCAACCGCTTGTTTCGTTCGCGGGTGATGCGGCCGCCATGCACACCATGCTGCAGCATGGGCAGCAATTGCAACAGCTCAGCACACGGCTGGTGGTGATTGGCACGGGCGGCGCCAGCCTTGGCGCCCAAGCGTTTTGCCGACTTGCGGAACGTCCGCGCAGCGTGTTGTTTCTGGAAAATTGTGACCCCGCCACGCTCGATATGTTTTTCCGGTTCGATAAGGCCGCGACCAGCTGGTGCATTATCAGTAAATCAGGCGAGACGGTGGAAACGCTGGCCGCCGCACTGGCGCTTGTCAGCCATTATGCAGGCGATGCATCGTTGAAAGAGCGCGTGCGTGTCATCACTGCTGTGCCCACCAGTTCGCTGGGTAAACTGGCGGCACAACAAGGCTGGCCAGTTATTTCTCACCCGGCTGATTTGGGGGGGCGGTTTTCGGTGTTCTCGGTGGTGGGCATGCTGCCTGCCGCCTTTGCCGGGTTGAATGTTGAATCGATTATCGCCGCGGCTCAAACCACCATGCAACAATTGCTCGCCGCGTCGGATGAAAGCCTGCTGCGCCATGCGGCATGGTTGGCGGCGAATGCGACTGAAAAACCCATGCATCTGCTGATGGCCTATGCCGACCGGCTGCGACCCGCCACGCAATGGTTCAAGCAGCTTTGGGCAGAAAGTTTAGGCAAAGAAGGCAAGGGGTCCACGCCGGTGACCGCCATTGGCGCCATTGATCAGCACAGCCAGCTGCAGCTGTATCTGGATGGTCCGCGCGACAAACTGGTGACGTTATGGCTGCCGCAAGTGGCTGGCGCTGGCGTGACGCTACCGGATGTGAAGATTGATAGCCTCGCCTATTTCGCCGGTCACACCATGGGTGATGTGATGCAGGCCACCAGTGAAGCGACCGCTACAACATTAGCTAAAAGCGGGGTGCCGCTGCGCGTGGCGCGTGGCGCATTAACGCCGGAAAGTCTTGCTAGCTGGTTTGTGCGGCAGATGCTTGAGGTGCTGCTGGTGTCGATTCTGCTTGAGGTGGACCCCTATTCGCAGCCCGCCGTGGAAGAGGGAAAAATTCTCACCCGCGCCGCACTGGCGAAGCGAGTCTAAAAATGATTTCTACGGTCGATTGCGTTGTCGTTCTTGTGCTCAGTCGGTTACGTAGCGCTGCTACGCGCTCTCCCTGCGCGCAAAAACTCCTAGCACTCGCCTCGTATAAATCATTTTTGTTTAGTGGATTTTGCCAATGAGCATCCGCCGACTTCCCACCACGCTGGTGAACCAGATTGCCGCCGGTGAGGTGATTGAGCGCCCGGCCTCGGTGGTGAAAGAGCTGGTGGAAAACGCGATTGATGCGGGCGCGAATGATATTGATGTGGCGCTGGAACTTGGCGGCACCGCCCTCATTCGCGTGAAAGATAATGGCCGTGGCATGACACGCGACGAGCTGCCGCTGGCGCTGGAACGCCATGCCACCAGCAAGCTGCCCGATGATGATTTGCTCGCCATTCACTTTCTGGGTTTTCGCGGTGAGGCCCTGCCATCCATCGGCTCCATCGCCCGGCTTTCCATCACCAGCCGCGCGCGGGGGAGCGATGAATCATGGAATATTAAGGTAGAGGCGGGTGAAATGTCGCCGCTGACACCCGCCGCCCTTTCCGAAGGCACCGTCATCGAAGTGCGCGATTTATTTTACGCCATTCCCGCCCGCCTGAAATTTTTGAAAAGCGCACGCACGGAAATTTCCAATGTGGTGGATATTATCGAGCGCCTTGCCATGGCGCATCCCGATATTCGTTTTCGTTTAAGCCATGATGGGCGCAACGTGCGCGATTTTCCCGCCCTCAGCAATGACTGGGTGAGCGCGGCGCCGCAACGGCTCGAGAAAATTCTGGGTGGTGGTTTTGCCGTGAATACCGCGGTGGTGGATGCCGAACGCGAGGGCATTCGCATCACCGGTTTTGCGGGCCTGCCCACGTTTCATCGCAGCACCTCTCAGGCGCAATATTTGTTTGTGAATCGCAGGCCCGTACGTGACCGGTTGCTGCTGGGCGTCATCCGGGCGGCGTATCAAGATTATCTGGCGCGCGACCGCCACCCCGTGGCCGTGCTGTTTCTCGACGTGCCCACCGAACAGGTAGATGTGAATGTGCACCCCGCCAAATCGGAAGTGCGCTTCCGCGATAGCCAGCTGGTGCGCGGGCTGATTTTGCATGGGCTTCGAAACGCCATCGGCACCACCAGCCAGCGTGCATCCACCACGGTGGCGGATCAGGCGCTCGCTGCGTTCACGCCCAATTATGGTGTTGCTCAGTCGCAGCCGCATTTGTGGTATCCGCCTGCTGCAAGTGGAGTTGCGGCTGCTCCCGCCGCCCCCGCATGGGGACGTGATTACCTGCCGCCACAACATGCAGCGGCGGCACCGGTAGCGGCGCAGGTGCAGACACTCAGCGAGGCTCCGCTTGGCGCGGCGGTGGCGCAGCTTCACCATACTTATATTGTTTCGCAAACACGCGATGGTCTGGTGATTGTCGATCAGCACGCGGCGCATGAGCGCATTATGTATGAAAAATTCAAAGCCGATATGGCGGCGCACGGCGTGGCGCGGCAAATGCTGCTGCTGCCCGAAGTGGTGGAGCTGACCGATGCGCAATCCGCCCGATTGCTGGCCCGCGCCGCTGAATGGGCGAGCCTTGGGCTGGTGATGGAAGGGTTCGGCGAAAGCACCGTGTTGGTGCGCGAGGTGCCATCCATGTTGGGTGATAGTGATGTGCAAGGGCTGGTGCGCGACTTGGCGGATGATTTAAGTTTATATGAAGATGGGCTGGCCCTGGCCGACCGTTTGGAAGCGATTTTAAGCACCATGGCCTGCCATGGCAGTGTGCGCGCCGGACGACCCCTCAACCTTGCGGAAATGAATGCCCTGCTGCGCCAAATGGAAGCCACACCCTTCAGTGGCCAATGCAACCATGGGCGACCGACTTACGTGTCGCTCGCGAAGAGTGATGTGGAGAAGCTGTTTGGGCGACGTTAAGCCGCATGAAAATGGCGATCTGCGTTGTCATTGGCGTGCTCGGGCGATTACGTAGCGCTGTTACGCGCACTTCCTGCGCGCGCCAACTCCTAGCATCTCATCCATTTTGCTGCGGCTTGAAAAAGCAAACTACAAAGTCGGAGCGAAACCACGATTTCGCGTAGGCTTTGACAATGTTCTTTCACATCAAAGTACACTGAGCGAAGCGAGGGACTTTGATGTGTGTCTAATGCTTGAAGTGGCGTGATCCCGTGAACAGCATGGCCATGTTGTGCTTCTTGGCTGCTTCAATAACCTCAGGGTCACGCATCGATCCACCGGGTTGAATCACCAGCGCAATGCCCGCTTCAGCGGCCAGTTCCACGTTATCAGCAAAGGGGAAGAATGCGTCGGAAGCCAGCACGGCACCTTTCGGGTCATGCCCGTGGGCGCGCGCTTTTTCAATGGCGATGCGCACGGAATCAACCCGGCTCATCTGCCCCGCGCCCACGCCAATCGTCGCGCCGTTTTTCACCAGCACAATGGCGTTTGATTTCACAAATTTCACCACGTTCCATGCCAGTGCGGCATCGGCCATCAGTGCGGCAGTGGGCGAGTCACCCGTTACCAGTTGCCAGTCTTTTTTGTCATCCTGAGCCGACGGCGAAGGATCCCGAGCGGGATTCTTCGGCTGCGCCTCAGAATGACAGGAATCCTGCTGCTGCACCAAATAACCACCACTGATGGCGTGAATCATCCACCCGCTGAGTGGGGATTGATGGTGTTCAGGCGCGGCCACCAGCAGGCGCAGGTTCTTTTTCGCCGCCAGTTTTTCGCGCGCTTCATCACTGAAGCTTGGTGCAACAATCACCTCAAGGAATAGGCTGCCGATGGCGGCAACCAGCGCCGCATCTACCTCGCGGTTGACGGCCAGAATGCCGCCGAAGGCGCTCACAGGATCGCTCGCCAAAGCCTTGGTGAAGGCGGTGGTGATGGAAGCATCGGTGGCGACGCCGCAGGGGTTGGCGTGCTTAATGAGCACTGCTACCGCAGGGAGAAGATCCCCCTGCGCACCTTCGGTGCTGACCCCCTCGCTACGCGGCTCGCCTTCGGCTACGCACCCCATACAGCTAGCAATCTGCCACGCCGCATCGGCATCGGCCAGGTTGTTATAGCTGAGCTCTTTACCTTGCAATTGCTGGGCGTGAGCAATGCCGCCCTTGCCATCGAGCCGCTGATAGAGCGCGGCGGCCTGATGCGGGTTTTCGCCATAGCGCAGCGTTTGGCCAAGCGATGCATCGAGCAGGTAAGGTGGGAAGGTATTTTTTAGTTGCTCCGCCAGATCGCCTGCTGGCGATGGCTGCGCTCCGCTGTGCGGGCTGTAGGCACGCTCGCCCGGCTCGCTTGCGATGGCTTCCGTTAGCCAGCTGGAAATCAGCGTGTCATAGCTGGCGCAGCGGGCGAAGGCCTTGGCGGCAAACCGGCGACGTGCTGCTGCGGTGATTTCATTGTTGTTTGCGCGCATGATGGATTCAATTTCGGCGTAGTCGGCCACATCCACAATCACCGTCACGCTTTCGTGATTTTTGGCGGCGGCGCGAATCATGGCCGGGCCACCAATGTCGATATTTTCCACCAGCGTATCGTAGTCATCGGTCTTGTTCAGCGTAGTCTCAAACGGATAGAGATTCACTACCAAAAGATCGATCATTTCAATATGATGATCGGCGGCGGACTTCATATGTTCACCGTCGGTGCGACGGGCGAGCAGGCCGCCATGCACCAGCGGATGCAGGGTTTTTACGCGACCATCCATCATTTCGGGGAAGCCGGTCAGCTCGGCCACATCGCGCACGGGGAGGTTGTTTTTGCGCAGCAAATCAGCCGTGCCGCCGGTCGATACCAGCTCGACCTTTTGGCTGATGAGGAACTGAGCAAACTCGAGCAGGCCGGTTTTGTCGGATACGGAAATGAGGGCGCGGCGGATCATGCGGCAGCCTCAACCGGTGAGAGCGTATATTCCGGAATGATGGATTGCAGTTGGGCGCGCAGCGGCGCGGCCTCACCTTTTTTGGCGGTGGCGACCAGCTCGTTCAGGCGTGCCACAATCACCTCGCGCTCCAGCGTGCGGGCGCGGGCAAGGCGAATGGATTCATGGCGGGTGGCGACCAGATTTTCGGCGTCGTGGAAGAGTTCCTCGAACAGTTTTTCACCCGGGCGCAGGCCGGTGAAGTTAATGGCGATGTCTTCATAAGGGCGCAAACCGGCCAAACGAATCATCTGGCAGGCGAGTTCTTCAATGCGCACGGGTTCGCCCATATCGAGCACGAAAATGGGGGCGCCTTCGCCCGAATCACCCCCCAGCACGGCAGCTTGCAGCACCAGCTGCACGGCCTCGCTGATGGTCATGAAATAGCGCAGCATATCGCGGTGGGTCACGGTGACGGGGCCACCACGCGCGATTTGTTTTTGAAACAGCGGCACCACGGAACCGGCGGAATTGAGCACATTGCCAAAACGCACGGTGATGAAGCGGGTGGTGGCTCCGCTTTGCGCGAGGGCCTGACAATAAATTTCCGCCGCGCGCTTGGTGGCACCCATGACACTGGTGGGGTTCACGGCCTTATCGGTGCTGATTTGCACCATGGCGGCCACACCGTGGGCCACGCAGGCATCGGCCACGTTTTTGCCGCCCAGCACATTGGTGAGCACCGCTTGCTCGGGATTGCTCTCGGAAAGCGGCACATGTTTGATGGCGGCGGCGTGGAAAACAATCTCGGGCTTGAAATCACCAAAGCAACGATGCAGCTGTTCATGGTCGCGCACATCGCCAATGATGGGGGTGCGGGCGAGTGTTGGGGCCAGCTCGCCCAGCTCATGGTCGATGAGATAAAGCTGATATTCCGATTGATCGTAAAGTAAAATGGAGGCGGGTTCGAGCTTGGCCACCTGGCGCACCAGCTCGCTGCCAATGCTGCCGCCCGCACCCGTCACCAGCACGCGCTTGCCTTGCACAAAGCCGCGCATGGCCGGATAGTCGAGCACCGCTTGGGCACGGCCCAGAATATCTTCCACGGCGATGGGGCGCACATCATGCACGCGGTCACCCGCTTTCAGCTCGCTGAGTGACGGCAGGCGGGCGATGGTGAGTTGGTTGGCTTCGGCAATGGCCAACAGCGCTTCATAAGCGCTGCGCGTGACGTTCTGATCGGTGAGCAGCAGGCGCTGTGGGGCGCGGCCCTTACGCCCTAATTTACGAACAATATAGGCGATTTCAGAAATATTGCCATAGATGCGCACGTTGTGAATTTCACGCCCATGTTGGCGGGAATCATCATCAATCAGCCCCACGGCGCGGTAG
>CANEUT010000074.1 GCA_947441895.1 Rickettsiales bacterium
GGTGCTGTCGCCCGTGCAATATCCTCATACATTTCGGGAATTGGGTTCAGGTCATCAATAGTTTCATAGAATGCATGCGTCCCCGTGACCAACAGACGAGGGCCATTAGGTTCGCGCGCAAGTTTTGCCACCGCGTCTTCGCTGATAGGCACCCAATCACCTTTGCTATTCTTCGTTAGATAGGTATTGTTCTTCTCACTATTGAACATCTTACTCTTGCGGGTCGCCACACCATGTTCATCGCGTTGACACATGGCTTCACCGCAGGCCTTAAAAATATCCGCGCGCAATAAATGGTAGTCGGCAGATACGCCCTCTTTCATCGATTCCGCTAGAATTTTGGTCAATTCCGGACTTTCCATCGCCCAGGCGCAGAATGTTGCGCGCCATGGTTCGCTCATTGTGCCGGAAATATTGCGCACGTAGCTTAATGCGTTCTTGGCCAGCTCATAGCCTGGAGTGCCAATTGCAGGTCGGTCAATACCATTCCAGATTTCCGGCTTATCCAGCCACGCATTGAACAGCGTGACTGTATTTGCGGCATTTGCATTAATCTCCTGCCTACGCGATTTTTGGAAACCTTTCGATCCCCCAACATCACGCCATTCTTCGACAACGTCGAGCCACTGCGCAAAGGTTTCAATTGGTTTGTGAGTTTCTGGCGGTTGCGCTTCATTCGTCATAATTTTTATCCTGTGGCAATTTTCGTTCTATTATTTTTTTAGCACGCCAAAACCAAAAAGCATGCTGCAGCGCAGAAAAAAATGACAATCTTCATCAAATTGTCATAACTCTGGGGATATGTGCGCCTGATCGCGTTCTTTTCATCACACGCCCATGTTGCGGACGCACAAGCCTTGCCCGAACGCCTATTTTGCTTGATTTTTAGGCGCCCAAACCCTAGCGAACAGGTGGAGGTTTCTATGCATTATCCACTCGTAACGGTTGTCGGCGGCTCGGGCTTTGTGGGGAGACACACGTTGAAAGCATTGGCTGCCGCGGGTTACCGTGTGCGGGTGCTGGTGCGCGACACCGTTGGCGCCGAGTTCTTAAAAACTTCGGCCACGGTGGGCCAAATTGCTATTGAATATGCTGATATTACCCGCCCAGAAACGCTTGCGGGCAAATTTGCCGGGTCGGACGCGGTGGTTAATTTGGTGAGCATTCTGGCGGAAAGCGGTCGCCAGAAGTTTGATGCCATTAATGTGGGCGGCGCACAAGCGATTGCGGCCGAGGCAAAAGCCGCCGGCGCCAAGCAATTCATTCAAATTTCGGCCCTTGGCGTGGCAAAAGCGACCGATACGAAATATGGCGCCACCAAGCTGGCGGGCGAAGAAGCGGTGAAAACCGAATTTCCCACCGCCACCATTTTGCGCCCAAGCCTTATTATTGGGCCGGAAGATGGTTTTTTTCAGCGCTTTGCCCGCATGGCGCTCATTGCACCTGCCCTGCCCCTTATTGGCGGCGGAAAAACTAAGTTTCAACCCGTGCTCGTGACAGATGTGGCCGCGGCTATTGTGGCCGCACTTAAAACCCCCGATGCCGCCGGCAAAACCTATGAATTGGCTGGCCACACCGTTTATAGCTTCCGTGAATTACTGGAGCTGATGGGCCGCGTGATTAACCGCCGCCTATGCCTTGTTTATTTGCCACGTTTTGCTGCCCGCCTGATGGCAGGTGCCTTTTCGCTGACGCCGTTTCCAGCCCCCATCACCGCCGATCAGGTGAAATTGCTGGCGCATGACAATGTGCTGAGCGATGGCGCGCTGACTCTCGCTAATTTAGGCATTAAACCCGCTTCCATTGAAGTAGCCCTACCCACGCTTTTAGCCCGTTTTATAAAAATATAAATGCGCTTCACCCAAACATTCATTGGTGCATTTTCTTCGGCCGATATTTACCGATCGGTCCGTTTGCGCGCCACTTATGAAATGCGTTACAGCTTTTTTCTGGTGACCTTCAGCGCCCTATTGCTGGTGGGCTATTTCATTGCCCTCGCCCATGGTGAATTATTCACTGCCCGCGCCGGCAAACCCGCCGCGTTTGATGATGCCGTGCGCCAGATTGCAAAACAGCTGCCAGTGATGACGCTGCAAAATAACCAGCTGATGACACGCGAAGCGCGCAGCCACACGATTAACCTAAGCGTCAACGCATTCGGCAAACAGGTTGCGGGCCCGTTTGCCACCATCGACACCACCGGTGCCACCACGCACGAAAACATGAAAACCTTTATGCTGGTGACAGCACAGGAGGTGGTTTTTCAAAGCAATAAGAAAACCGAGATTCACTCACTGAGCGATTATACAAAAAATATCGGCAACAGCGTGGTGATTAACCGTGCGGTAGCCGATGATATGGCCGCGAACATGATTCGCACTACCCACCGCTATTTGGTGAAGGCGTATCTTATTTTGGGTGGCGTGGCATGGGTGGCACTTACTTTAGTGCTTTACCTGCTGCGCATCGCCATGGTCATGGTGCTTGGCGGCGCTGGCATGCTGATTGGAAAATTGCTGAACACACCGGTGAATTATGCCGCCGCGGTTAGCCTGGCAGCTATTAGCTACACCCCCGTGGCGGTGGCCGACATCATCCTCATCATCGGCTTTGGGAAATCGGCATCACCAGAACTGCTTATGGCGGGTGGCCTGGCCATGCTCACCGTGGCACTGATCACCAGCCGCGATGAGACTGCCTAATGCTGAAGCTCTACCATTCCCCCCTCATTCCCGCTTGCCGCAAAGTGCGTTTAATGCTGCGCGAGAAAAACATTGCCCACACATTGGTCAATGAAGATTTCTGGAATCGTCGCATTGAGTTTTTTGCCATTAATCCGGCTGGTGATGTGCCGGTGCTGGTGACCGAAAAAAACCAATCCATCATTGGCAGCTATGCCATTTCAGAATATCTCGACGAGCAATTCCCTGATGTGCAGTTCTTTGGCAATTCTACGCTGGAGCGTGCCGAAGTGCGGCGGCTGGTGGAATGGTTCGACATTAAATTCGAGCGTGAAGTGACGCAGCTGGTGTTGTTCGAAAAAGTCTATAAACGCCTGATGGGTTACGGCGAGCCGTCATCAGAGGCGATTCGCGCGGGCAAACGAAACATTATTTATCACCTCGATTATATTGCCCATCTGCTGCTGCACCGAAATTGGATTGCGGGCGAATATCTTACCCTTGCCGACATCACCGCCGCCGCGCATCTTTCCAGCCTTGATTATTTGGGTGATGTGGCGTGGGAGCAGCATCCCAGCGTGAAGGAATGGTACGCGCTCATTAAATGCCGCCCGGCCTTCCGTGAGTTGCTGGAAGACCGGGTGCAGGGCTTCAAACCCGCCGACCATTACACTGATCCGGATTTTTAGTTTTAGTTGCTCCGCGAGATCGCCTACTGGCGATCGCTTCGCGAGCTGCCGCAGCTCATGGCTGGCTCGCCCTGCTCGCGTGTCTATCTTTCATCTATCCCATGTTATTGAATTTTGTCAAAAGCGGCTCGAAGCGGTTCTTCGCCGCTTTTGTGGTTTTTTGTTCGAGATACTTGATTCACTGATGGATTGACTTATGTGTCCTATCATCTCACCCATCATAAAAGGTTTGTTTATGTGAGGTGAGCGCTAGGAATTGCGGAGCACAGAACCAGAATGTAGCAGCGCTACCTGAGGATTCGAGCACCGCAATGACGCCGCGATCATCCACAGAAACAAACCATGAGGTACGACATGCCAGCCATCACCATCTACACTACCACCTATTGCCCCTATTGCGTGCGCGCGAAGGATTTGCTGAAGCGCAAAGGGTTCGCCAACTTCACCGAAATTAACGTGGAAGATGACGCCGAGCGCGCCAAGATGATTGACCGCGCCGGTGGCAAGCGCACGGTGCCGCAAATTTTCATCGGCAGCACCCATGTGGGCGGCTGCGATGATTTATACGCGCTCGATAAAGCAGGTAAGCTTGACCCGCTTCTCGCCGCTTAATTGCCCCACCGCCACATCTGTGGCGTAATTACCGCAAGCATTACTTCATTCATTACTTGAGGATGCAAAAACCAGAAATCTTTGGTTTTTCAGCATCACGCCGCTAACTGTTCAAGTAATGATTGAGTAATTCAACGTGGATGGTGTAGTAATGTTGTGGCTTTACTTTGTACGTGACTTCTATCGGGTAGCTAACTCTCATTCTTCTGCTCAGCAGGCCACCGCTCGCACCACTCCCTCTTCCACCATTTCTGCACGCACGGCCACCGTTGCCTTCCAACCGGAAGTGCACGCCGCCACGCAGCGCACACCAAAAGCGCAACCACAATCACAACCCGATGCCCAACCAGCGTTGGCGCATTACCTGCAACGCCTCAGTGTCGATGGCGAACATGCCTTCGGCGTGTGGGATGAACAGGCCGGCTTCAGCATGTTTTCGGCCAACTTCGAGCGCGTGACCTTCCTTTCGGCGGGCGAATGCGCCGGACATGACTGGATTCACACCATTCACCACCATCAGCAATATAATGTGAACGAAGCGCTGCTCGCCGCGTCGCAGGGGCATGATGGGCGCTGCTTAGTGCAGGCACGCAGCGCGCATGACGGCGAGAACTGGCGCTGGCTGATGATCGACATTAAGGCGGCTACGGCCCGCCAACCCTCTGTCATGGTGCTATTCCGCGATTTGACGGAACAAAAAGCACTGGAAGTAGCGCTGCAGGAAACCGAATCGGCCCTCGCCCTCAGCGAACGTGGTCGTTCGGCCTTCCTTTCCAGCATGAGCCACGAATTGCGCACACCGCTGAATGCCATCATGGGCTTTTCGGAAATGATGACCAACAAAGTGTTTGGTGACTTGGGCAACAAAATTTACAGCGAATATGCCAAGCATATCCATGATTCCGGCCACACCTTGCTTGGTAAAATTAATGACCTGCTCGATATTGCCAGCATGGATGCCGGTGGCCTGGCGCTGGAAGAAGCGCCAACCTCGCTCTCGCACTTGCTTTCCGAAGTGGTGGAAATGCATTCGCACCACGCGTTTATGCGCCAACAGCAACTGAAGCTTGATTGCCCGTTCCCCATTCAACTGCATGCTGACCGCAGCAAGCTGATTTGTGCCATTTCACATTTGGTTACCAATGCCCTGCGCCATTCGGCCGATGGTTCAGAAATTACACTCAGCGTGCGCGTGCAGGCCGATGAGGGCGTGATCGTCAGCGTGCGTGATGCGGGCGAAGGCATTCCTGCCGCGCAGCTTTCCACCATCCTCACCGCCCTGTCGTCGGAAGATACCTATTATAACATCGAGTGCGGCGGCATAGGGCTTGGCCTTTCACTCGCAAAAGAGCTGACTCAGCGCCATGGCGGACGGGTGATGATCGATTCCATTCGCCATCGTGGCACGGTGGTGTCGCTCATGCTGCCCATGTCGCGCGTGCTTAGCGGCGCCCCACAAAAGAAGAAACGCCATCTTGAGCTTGCCAACTAAGCAGCCTATACTGCGCGCATGACCGACACCCGCGATAAAATCCTCGACGCCGCCCTGCCCGCCATTGTGTTTGATGGCTGGACCATGACGGTGCTTGAAACCGCCGCCAAGAATGCTGGCCTCACCGCCTTTGATGTGAAGCGTGTTTTCCCCGGTGGCATGATGGATGCGCTGGGCCATTTCAGCGCCCGCGCCGATGCCGCCATGGTGGAAGCCCTGCGCAGCGATTATAGCCTGAGCACCATGAAAATTCGTGAACGCATCGCTACCGCCGTGCTGGTGCGCCTGCGCCAGCAAACCCCGCACCGCGAGGCTGTTCGCCGCGCCATGGCCATCTATGCCATGCCGTGGAACAAAATGGCCGAGCTGAAAATGATCTATGCCACGGTCGATGCCATGTGGCGCGAAGCGGGTGATACCGCGACCGATTATAACTTCTACACTAAGCGCCTGCTGCTTTCGAAAGTGTACCTCACCAGCTTACGTGTATGGCTGGATGACACCAGCCCCAATCTGCTAACCACCGAAGCCTTCCTGCGCCGCCGCATTGACGATGTGATGCAGATTGAGAAGCTGAAAGCTAAGGCCAAAGGCGCGCTAGCGAATTTGGAGAGTTTTTTACCAAAAATCTTACGTCAAAAATCCTAAACCTTATGAGATGATTGCATGACAAAAGCAGAGAGAGGATTTAGCCTTGTCGAACTTTCGATTGTCCTTGTTATTCTGGGTTTGCTAACCGGCGGCATTCTGGCAGGGCAATCGCTGATTCGTGCATCTGAATTACGTGCACTTTCAACTGAATACTCTCGCTATATTACCGCTGCCAATATATTTCGTGACAAATATTTTGCTCTTCCGGGCGATATGGCCAATGCCACCACCTTTTGGGGCGGAGCTGATGCCAACCCATCGGTCAACGCCACGTGTCAGGCTATCAGCACTGGAAGCCTCCCCGCCAATTCTGGCACAGCAACTTGTAATGGCAATGGAGACGGCATCATCAACACAGTTGGCTCCTCCTATAGTGAAACCTTCCGTTATTGGCAGCACTTAGCCAATGCGGGGCTTATTGAAGGCAACTACACTGGCTATACCGATAATGCTGACGCCACCACCATGATTTTAACGCCGAACATTAATGTGCCAAAATCGAAGCTAAGCAACGGTTTATGGGGCGCGCGTTACGTGGGAACCATTCCAAGTGGAAACGTGTCCTATTATGCGGATAATTATGGCAATGCCTTTGGATTCGGCGGATCTGGCGGCACAGGTTTGCCAGATGGTCCCATATTAAAACCTGAAGAGGCATGGAACTTGGATACTAAAATGGATGACGGTAAACCTGCCTTTGGTATCATTAAATCACTGATTCATCGTCCTGAATGCACTACCACCGTGGTACAAAACACTGCTGAATACGCCCTCACGAATTCTAACAAGGATTGTGCGCTGATTATCAAAATACCCTAAGGCTTAATGCCAACTCAACGTCGGCGGTGATTGCAGCATACCGCGTGGATGCTAGTGCCACTTGTCATTCTGAGCGATAGCGAAGAATCCAGATCCTTCACTACGTTCAGGATGACAATTTCAATGCCACGACAACGTTGGTGGTGATTGTAACATGCCACGTGGATGCGGCTTCAGCCACAGGGGCCGAATTTCGGGGGCATAGAGAATCTGCGCTTCTGGCGTGTTGATGGCGTAATAGAGCACTGAGCCCGAGATCATGGAAATTTTGCGATAACGCTGAATGCGCAAGCGGCCGATTTCTTTCTGTAGCATCTCCATCAGCACGCCTTCATTCATGGCGGTGTCGCCGTCTTCTTCCAGCACCAAATCACACTGCTGCATTTCGGGCACGCTGGCGTAATAATTTTCAATCTTATAATTCTTGCGCAGCACGCGAACACCGGCCAGCGCACTCACCCGCTGTTCAGGGCGATAGCCCATATAATCATTCACATCGCGGATGGGGCGATAGGTCATGCGTCGCTTCAGCCATACCTGATAATCGGCCGTGGTCACTTTGGTCATCTCCACGCCATAGAGCCCGTCGCTGCCGCTGCAGACGGTGAAATCGGGCCCCTCGCCCTGACGGTGCTTGGTGATGTCGATGGGCAACTCCATCAGCCCATGGGTTTTCAGCAGCATGAAATATTGAATGAGGCAGCCCACCTCAATTTTATCTTGGTCGGGCATGCGTGCATGGATGAGGTCGTGGAAGCAATCGTCGAGGGCGTGCTCGTCATAGACAGTGCGATAGAATAACGGCGGTCGATGTCGCGGCTTCA
>CANEUT010000075.1 GCA_947441895.1 Rickettsiales bacterium
TCGCTGGAATGACGCATCAAACACGGTTAATGTGCGGCCGTATCGATTCATAAATCAAGGGCAAAACACATGTCATTACCGTCACTGTTTGGGGTTATTCTAGGGTTCCTGATGATTGGCGTGGCCATGGCGCACGCCACACCAAACCCCCTTATTTACATCGATTTTTATGGCGTTCTTATTGTGTTTGGCGGGGCAACGGCTGCGGCATTCATGGGGTATCACAACCGCGATGTCATTACCGCGTTTAAAGCCATTGGGTGGATGGTGAAGAAGCCAAAATCAACTCGTGAGGGGTTGAATACTGAAATTTTGCGGCTCATTAAATGGGGCTATTTGGTGCAGGCCAAAGGCGTGCTGGGGCTAGAAAATGAAATTAAAACCGTGCCGGCGCATGACCCGGTGCTGAAATATTGCATGGAGCTGGTGGTGACCAACCACCCACCCGCCGATTTGCGTGCCATGATGATGACGGCGGTTGAATCGGGCTTTGAACATAAAACTTCGGCGGTGCCGGTGCTGCGTAACATGGGCGCCAGCGCGCCAAGTTTCGGTATGATTGGAACGCTGGTGGGGCTGATTGCAATTCTGGGTCAAATGGGCGGCGGTGCCAAAGATGTAATGGGCGTGGTGGGCACGGGCATGTCGCTGGCGCTGGTGGCCACGCTGTATGGCGTGTTTTTTGCGCGCATGGTGTTCATTCCCGCCGCCAATAAGCTGCTGCAGAAGGAAGAAACCGAGCGCTTCCGCAATTTGATGGTGGTGGAAGGGCTCATTATGCTGGCCGAGAAAAAATCGCCGCGCTTCATGCAAGACAGGCTGAACTCCTTCCTTGAGCCGAAAGACCATTTCAATATTGATCGTCAATTGCGCGGGTCAATTATAACGCCGCCTTCTGCTGCGGGGGGTAACGCGTGAGCGAAAACCACAGTTTACGGCGGGTGGTGAAGGATGAGCCAGAAGATGAAGGCTGGCTGATTACGTTTGCCGATATGGCGGTACTGCTGATGTGTTTTTTTGTGCTGCTGTTTGCCATGTCGAGCCCCGATAAGGCGCAGTTCGACCTTATCAGCAAGGCGCTGATGGATGAGGGGTTCAGCAGCGAAAAAGGCGTGCCGACGGAAGACCCGTTTGAAATTTTGAAAACACAATTGTCCATGTCGCTGGGTGCCAGTGGCTATGACAAAGATATTGCGGTGGATGCCAGTAAGCCCAACATTGAGGTGGAGCTTGCCTCGGGGTCATTCTTTCAGCCGGGCACGGCAAAATTTTCAGCCAAAGCGCTGCCCATGCTGAAGCTGATGAGCGACCAGATTATGCCGTTGGCTAAAAAAGATGTGGTGATTCAAATTGAAGGCCACACCGATGATGGACAAATTGAAAGTGCTCAATTCCCCAGCAACTGGGAGCTTTCCGCGGCACGTTCAGCCAATTTGGTGCGCTATTTTATTACCCAGGGTTTTCCGGCGAATAAATTGCGCGCCGTGGGGCTGGCCGACACCCGGCCCAAAGCCCCCAACCGCGACGCCAAGGGCAACCCCATTGCGGTGAACCAAGACCTCAACCGCCGCGTGGTGATGAAAATGCTGCGCGGCGAAGATAGTTAAGGGCGATTGCGTGCGGTATAATCGCTGAGCAGGCGGCGGATCATCAGCTGATAGGGTACGCCGAGTTCTTTGGCCTTTTTCTTAAAAAATACGATGGTGTCAGGGTCAAGCCCCAGCGTGACTTTGGTGGTTTTAAGTGACGCCGCAATCGCTTCTGGTGAGGGAAACCCAACGAGGTCTTCAATGCGGCGAACCACTTGACCAAGCTTTACATGGCCGAATGGGTTTTCCTCATAGATATCGTCAGCAACCATTTTCTTTTTCATATATTCCCTTTCCTTGGCGCCAATAGGCGGCACCAATAATGCGAATGATACGATTATCGCGCAGCGTAAAACGTACAGTTAGAATGCCTTGGGTTGCTTTACCGTAACAAAAAAACCGCTTTTCAACTTTACTGTGCGACAAATCATCTAACACCAAATGCTGTGGATCGTAAAAAACGATTCTCGCTTCTTCAAACGACACGCCGTGTTTGCGCTGGTTGAGAAGATTTTTCTCTTCATCCCACTGAAAACCTAATAAACCATCCATACCATCATACATATTTTGAGCCATATTGTCAAGCCACGCGTACACCCAGAATATGGCAAATGGCTTGGGTCAGTTCGGCGCGGTTCAGGGTATAAAAATGGAAATGTTCCACGCCCGCCAGCATCAGCATGCGGCATTGTTCAGCGGCTACCATGGCGGCGATGGAATGCAGCAGTGCGGGATTATCGTCCAGCCCCTCCAGCAGATGATCCATCCACGATGGCACGCGGGTGCCGCACATGCCGGCGAATTTCTTGAGCTGCGCCACGTTGGTGACGGGCAGAATGCCGGGCACGATTTCTTGCGTGATGCCAGCGGCGCGCGCTTTTTCAACAAAGTTCAAATACAAATCGACATCGAAGAAGAACTGGGTGATGGCGCGGTTGGCGCCGGCATCGAACTTGCGCTTCAAATGGTCCAGATCATCTTGCGCGGAGCGCGCTTCGGGGTGGGTTTCCGGGTAAGCCGCGACGGAAATATCGAAGTCATGCATCGACTTCAGGCCCTTCACCAAATCATCGGCATAGGCATAACCGCCTTCGGTGACCTGGGCGGTGGTGCCGGGGGGCGCATCGCCACGCAGGGCCACGATATGGCGCACGCCCGCATGCCAGTAGGTGTCGGCAATCTCGCGGATTTCTTCGCGACTGGCATTGATGCAGGTCAAATGCGCGGCGGCGGTGAGATTTGTTTCGTGCACAATGCGGGTGACGGTGGCGTGGGTGCGGGCGCGGGTGGTGCCGCCCGCACCATAGGTAACCGAGACAAAACGGGGCTTAAGTGGGGCCAGCGTGCCAATCACATCCCACAATTTTGCTTCCGCATCATCGGATTTGGGGGGGAAGAACTCAAACGACACGTGCGGCGCTTTTTTGCCGTACAGTTCGCGCAGCTCGTGCAGCGTGTAAGCCGCCTGAGGGCTTAGTTTGGCGATGGTTTGAACCGCGGATGGATCGGCGCTCATGGGACACTCCTGTTGCAATTGGGCAACAGCTAAAAAAATACGCCGCTTGACTCCATTGCGTTAAAATCTAAAAAACACAGAAAAACAAAGGCGAAAACCGGCCTCTTGTCAATGCGCAAGCAAACTTATCCCAATAATCGTTAGCAAAATATTCATTCTTTGGCAGTAGATTCGGGTTAAGGACTAGGTTAAAGCCCTGTTAAATAAGATAGCGCACGAAAGAACCACGACATGCAAAACACAATGACCAGAAAACTTCTGCCCGCCATGGTGAGCCTGCTTGCCCTTGTTGGCTGCGCCACCAATGCACCGAATGATGATCCGTATGAGTCGTTCAACCGTGGTGTGTTTGAATTTAACCGCGGGGTTGATACCTACCTCATTCGCCCCATTGCGAAGGGCTACCGCTACATTACGCCGCAAATACTGCGCGATCACATCGGCAATGTTTCTGACAATTTACAGGAACCGCTGAGCATGGTGAGCGCGCTTCTACAAGGCGATATTCAACAAGGTATGGTGAATTTCTGGCGCTTTACCATCAACACCACCATTGGTTTGGGCGGCATTAACGATGTGGCGACCACCGCTGGTTTGAAAGCGCGTACGGAAGATATGGGGCAAACCTTTGCTTCATGGGGCATTGATTCGGGCCCCTATATTGTGCTGCCGTTGCTTGGACCATCGAGCGGCCGTGATGCGTTGGGCCAAGTGGCTGGCTGGTTTGCAAACCCTGTAACCTACGCAGTAGATGACACCTGGACCAGCATTGGTATTGCGGGCGGCCAGGCGCTGGTTGCACGTGAGCGTTTGCTTGACCCAATTGATGATGTCTATGCGTCGTCGCTTGACCCTTATGCAAGCTTCCGCAGCATTTATCAGCAGCGTCGTGCCGCGCAAATTAAAAACCTGCACAGCGCCGAAAACAAAAAGAAACTCTAGTCTGACCAACTAAACGGAGCCTTCTGATGAAACGATTTTTGCAATCGCTTACCGCCATTTTTGTGGTTGCCTTTGCAACCACTAGCTTTGCGGGTGATGCCGCCGGCGCCAAAGTGTTTTTGGATAAAGTGGCTTCGGACGTGTTGGCGATTGTGAAAGATGCCGGCGCTTCGAAAGAAGCAAAACAGAAGAAAATTGAGGCTCTTTTTGCCGATAAGGTGGATATTGCGTTTGTGGCAAAATTTGTGTTGGGCAAGCATTGGCGCACTGCCACCCCCAAACAGCAGCAAGATTATATGACCGCGTACAAGCCGTTCATTTTGAAAAACTATGCCAGTAAACTCACCAAATATTCGGGCCAGACCTATGTGCTGAAGAACCAGCATATGGAAGATAATATTGCCGTGGTGACCATGGAAATTGTTGATGCCAGCGGCACCAACGTGGTGGTTGATTATCGCCTGGGTGATGCGGGTGCGGGCAAATATAAAATCAACGATATTGTGGTGGAAGGCGTAAGCTTGCTGACCACCCAACGTGCTGAGTTTGGTTCCATTGTGGAGCAGCATAACGTGGATTATTTAATTACCGCCCTGCAAAAACAAGTGGCGACAGTGGCGGCGAATTAGGGGCTAGGCGCTAGCTTCTAGACCCTAGTAATGATAGCGGCATTGGGCGATGAGCAGTATTTCGCCTTCGACTTTATAAACCAGCCGGTGTTCCTGGGTGATGCGCCGTGACCACCAGCCGCCAAGGTTTTCACGCAACGGTTCGGGTTTGCCCGTGCCTTCGAATGGTGTGCGTTGGCATTCCTTGATAAGCACGTTGATTTTTGCGAGTGTTTTCTTGTCGGTCTGCTGCCAATAGAGATAATGATCCCAACCGTCATTAGTAAAAGCGGTGCGCATTATTCTTCAATAAGCTCGCGCACGGTATATTCCCCGCGCTCCGCAGCCGCAATCGACTCCAACAAAGATTTGCGGTTGGCCGGGCTGCGTAGCAGGTAATCGGTTTCGGCGTAGGACGAAAAATCCTCCAGTGACATGAGCACTGCGGGGGGTTTGCCGCCGCCGCGGGTGATAAGTAGCGGCGCATGGTCGGCATGCACCTTATCCATCATCGCTGCCAGATTTTTGCGTAAATCGCTGTAAGAAGCTGTATCCATCTCATTAACGTACATCGTTGCGTACGTTCTGTCAAGCCGTGGCTAAGCCGCCAATAAACTTTTATAGCGGATACGCTTTGGCGTCAGGTCCTCGCCGAGGCGTTTTTTGCGGTCTTCCTCATAATCGTGGTAATTGCCCTCGAACCATTCCACATGGCTATTGCCCTCGAACGCCAGAATATGGGTGGCGACGCGATCCAAGAACCAGCGATCGTGGCTGATGACCACGGCGCAGCCCGGGAATTCCAGCAAGGCTTCTTCCAGCGCGCGCAGAGTTTCCACGTCGAGATCGTTGGTGGGTTCATCGAGCAGAATGACATTGGCGCCGCTTTTTAGCATTTTGGCGAGGTGCACGCGGTTGCGTTCACCGCCCGATAAAATGCCCACTTTTTTCTGCTGGTCGGAGCCTTTGAAGTTGAACGACGAGCAATAAGCGCGGCTTTTCATTTTAATTTTGCCCAGCTCAAGCTCTTCCGCGCCGCCGGAGATTTCTTCCCATACGGTTTTCTTATCATCCAGCGAATCACGCGATTGATCGACATAGCCTAATTTCACGGTTTCGCCGACTTTGAAGCTGCCGGCATCGGGTTTTTCGGCGTCGGTAATCATGCGAAACAGGGTGGTTTTACCCGCGCCGTTAGGACCAATAATGCCCACAATGCCCCCCGGTGGCAGGCGGAATTCCAGATTATCAATCAGCAGCCGGTCGCCGTAAGCTTTGCGTAGGCCCTCGGCCTCGATCACCACATTGCCCAGACGCGGCGGGGCGGGAATGATGATTTGCGCGGTAGAAGTGCGTTTTTCCGATTGTTGCGACACCATTTCCTCATAGGCCTTGAGGCGGGCTTTAGATTTGGCCTGACGGGCCTTGGGTGAACTGCGCACCCATTCCAATTCTTCCTTCATGGCCTTCGCGCGGGATGATTCCTCTTTTTCTTCCTGATAGAGCATCTTCGATTTTTGTTCGAGCCAGCTGCTATAGTTTCCTTCAAATGGGCGGCCTTCGCCGCGGTCGAGTTCTAACGTCCAGCTGGTGATGTTATCAAGGAAGTAGCGGTCGTGGGTGACCATGACCACCGTGCCCGGGTAGTTGCGCAAAAAGTTCTCGAGCCATGCGACTGATTCCGCGTCCAAGTGGTTGGTGGGCTCATCGAGCAATAACATATCGGGCTTTTCGAGTAGCAATTTTGCCAGTGCCACACGGCGCTTTTCACCGCCCGAGAGTTTGGCAACATTGGCGTCGCCATCGGGGCAACGCAGCGCGTCCATGGCCACTTCGGCCTCGCGTTCTAAATCCCATGCGCCGGCCACATCAATGGCGTCTTGCAGCTTGGCGGCTTCGTCGGCCACGTCGTCGGAATAATCGGCCATGATCTCGTTATAGCGATCAACCAGCGCTTGTTTTTCCTTCAGCCCATCCATCACATTGGCCAGCACGCTTCGCGTTTCGTCGAGCTTTGGCTCCTGTTCTAAAAAGCCCACTTTGAGCCCTTCGGCCGCCCATGCTTCGCCGTTAAATTCGGTGTCGCGCCCGGCCATGATGCGTAGTAAGGTCGATTTACCCGAGCCGTTATGGCCCACAATGCCGATTTTCGCGCCGGGGAAAAAGCTCAGCCAAATATCCTTCAGTACGGTTTTTCCGCCGGGATAGTTCTTTGTCAGGCCCTTCATTACATACACATATTGCGCCATTTTCTTACTCCTTCTTTGCCATTCCCATAGCGCCCCATCTGCGGCGTTGGAACCTTTTTTGTGCTACTCACGTAGCGCTGCTACGCTGCGCACCCAAAAAAGAACCCGCCTAGCATCTGGGGCACTCTGAGAATGGCTATTTTAGCTTTTCCCAAGCGTTTTTATGGCATGCGCTGCCCATAAATGCAGCTACTTTTTGAAATGATCTGAGATGCGTGTGATGACCCGAGGGGTTTATCTGGGGCGTACGGGAGACAATTCATCCAATCGGTTCTCCAGACCAAGCTTTTTAAGCGCTTCTTCGCAGTTGCGCTCAGAGAAACCCTTGTGGCTTTTAGTCTGCACGAGTTGATCGATCTGTTCCTTGCTGTATCCCGCGGAATTATTGTCGATAATCAATATCGAATTAAGTTCACGCGTAGGTTCGTGGAGCGCCATAAACTGTTCGATATCGTGGCCACGGCAAAAAAGATTCCATGGTGAGCGCGGCAGAGTGGGTGGCGAATGAAACGTTCCGATGAAACCGGCTTTTTTAAGCCCGTTCACAAACATATCGGGATGCTGAAGGCGCAGGCGCGAGCTGGTAATCACGACTTCTGCGCCGGTTTTTTCGCACAGCCGATTTATTTCACGAATCGCTTCTTTATGATACGA
>CANEUT010000076.1 GCA_947441895.1 Rickettsiales bacterium
ACATGCACTGTTGGCTGGATTGCCGCGTCGGCTTCGCCTCCTCGCAATGACGAATTACCAATCTTCTTCGCCAGCGAATTAAAATTCTGTGCTGCTAGAAATGCGCCCAGCACTTCGCGGTCCAGCGGTTTGGTGGCCAAATCAACCAGCGGCACGGGCAGTGGAATATCGCGCTTCAGCTGCACCAGTACGCGTGACATGCGGGCGGCCTCGGCATGCACCTCCAGCGATTCACGGCGTTTGGGTTGTTTAATTTCATGCGCATGCGCCAGCAGATTTTCCAAATTTCCATAGTGCAAAATCAGCTCCGCCGCGGTCTTTGGCCCAATGCCCGGAACCCCCGGCACATTATCCACCGAATCACCAATGAGCGATTGCACCTCCACCACCAGTTCCGGCCCCACGCCAAATTTCTCCACCACTTCGGCAGATGTGATTTTGCGTTCTTTCATGGGGTCGAACATGCTGATGGAACCATCATGCACCAGCTGCATCAGGTCTTTGTCGGACGACACAATAATTGTCTCCAACCCTTGGTTATGTGCGGCCTCCGCATAGCTGGCGATGAGGTCGTCAGCCTCGTAATTATCAAGCTCAATCGCGGGAATATTCATGGCGCGCGTGGCATCGCGCACCAGTGGAAACTGGGGAATTAAATCTTCCGGTGTTTCACTGCGGTTGGCTTTGTAATCGGCAAAAATCTCGCTGCGGAAGGTTTGGCGCGAAGCATCAAAAATCACCACCAGATAGTCATGCTGATAGGTTTCACGCAGCTTCATCATCATGGTGGTGAAGCCATAAACGGCGTTCACCGGCGTGCCATCCGGCCGGTTCAATGGGCGAATGGCGTGATAGGCACGAAAAATATAGCCCGACCCATCAACCAGCACCAAACGGGGCGGGTGGGCGGTTGTGGTATGGCTGATTGCTGAGCTTGTATCCACATGCATCCTTTTCTCACATTTTTTACCTCTCCCACCGGGAGAGGTCGGCGAGGCCTTCTGAGCCGGGTGAGGGCATTTATCCACGTCCCCATGCCCTCACCCGAAATCACGAAGCGTGATTTCGACCTCTCCCGGTGGGAGAGGTAAAGAAAGCTGGAATGACGTTTAAAAAACTGGCATCACCATACGCCAAACGGAACCATTAGAAAGAAAACTCGACATGTCACCCACACTTCTCACCGGCCCCGAAATTCCTTCCGCCAGCGGCATCACCAAACGGCTGGTCATTTTTCTGCATGGGCTGGGCAGCAACGGCGATGATCTCATCAGCCTTGCCGAGCTGATGGATGTGCCCGATGCGCATTTCATTTCACCCAACGCACCGTTTGCGTTCGACATGGCGCCGTTTGGCTATCAGTGGTTTTCACTCACCCAAATGAATTTCGCGTTGATGCTGGAGGGCGCAAAAATCGCTGCCCCCATCCTCAATCATTTCATCGACTATCAACGTGATCGCTTCAAACTTACAGATGCTGACATCGCCCTAGTTGGCTTCTCGCAAGGGACCATGATGTCGCTCTACACTGGCCTGCGCCGCGCCAAGCCGCTGGCGGGCATTGTGGGTTATTCGGGCGCATTGCTGGGCGCAGAACTGCCTTCTGAAATTACCGCAAAACCACCCGTATGCCTCATTCATGGTACGGCGGATATGGTGGTGCCATTTGCCGCCATGGGCACGGCGGAAGCCGCGTTGCGCGCGCAAAATATATCGGTGGAAAGCCATGCCCGCCCGGGTCTTGGCCATGGCATTGATGAGCAAGGCATCGATTTTGCCAATGCGTTTTTGCGGAAGAGTTTTGGGGTTTAGGCGTCTTTGCCCACGGCTTCAGAAACCGAGGCAAATCCATCGCGCGCCAGCAATGCCACTAATCCACGATTGATGTTTTCCACCAACCCAAAGCCCTGATAAATAAGCGCCGTGTAAAGTTGCACCAGCGTTGCGCCCGCGCGGATTTTTGCATAGGCATCTTCCGCACTGGCAATGCCACCCACACCGATGAGGGGAATTTTCCCCTCGGTCAGCTGATACATGCGGCGCAGTGTGGCGGTCGATTTTTCAAGCAGCGGCTTGCCGCTTAAGCCCCCCTGCTCACCCGCCCAGGCACTTGCTTCCACGCCATCACGGCTGATGGTGGTGTTGCTGACAATCAGCGCATCGATATGTTCTTCACGGGCGACGGCGGCGATAGTGGCAAGCGCATCCTCATCATTATCCGGCGCGATTTTTACCCAGATGGGTTTACGTTCGCCGCCCAATTCATCACGCAGCGCATGCAGCGCCTTCACCAATCCACGCAATTCATCGCCCGATTGCAACGCACGCAAACCAGGCGTGTTGGGCGAGGAAATATTCACCGTCATATAATTCACCAGCGGATAAAGCGCACGCATGGCAACGGTATAATCAGCCACCGCATCGACTGTTTCTTTATTTTTGCCAATGTTACCACCGACGATATTCGATAGCGAGCTTCGCTCGCGTGGGGGAAAGATTCCCCCAGCTGCCGCTTCCCCCTCGTTCGCTGCGCTCCGGCTCGCGCCATAAAGCGCTACGCGAGAGTTTATCGGCCGTTTGGAGAGACGTGCCACAGCCGCCTCCACCCCTTCATTATTAAACCCGAGGCGATTAATCAGCGCTTGCTGCTCCACCAAGCGGAACACGCGTGGCTGTGGGTTGCCCAGTTGCGCTCGCGGGGTCACGGTGCCAATTTCCACAAAGCCAAAACCCGCTTTCAGGCTGGCTTCAAAACATTCGGCGTTCTTATCAAACCCCGCCGCAAGCCCCACGGGGTTAGGAAAATTCAACCCATTCACCGTGGTAGAAAGCGATGCATGAGAAAAGTTTGATTGCGGCGCCAGCCCCAATTGCAACGCACGAATGGCCGCGCGATGCGCTTTTTCAGGCGGCAATAAAAATAAGGCAGGGCGAAGTGCGGAATAACAGCTCATGCGGCTTGTTTATGTCAGAAGATAAACCCGAGCAAATCAAAAACAAAGCGAGTTGGACGAGCGAGCCATCAGCCAGCAAAGCTGCGCGAAGCGATCGCCAGCAGGCGACCTCGCGAAGCAAATCAAAACTAACGCACCGTAATCATCATGCTTTTGGTGGCGGGGCGCATGGCAGGGCGAGTGGTTGTGTTAGCAGCCACCGTAACGGCACTGGCACCGGCTGCACGCAGCACGCTCATCGGGTCAACACGCTGCCCATTCTGGCTGAGGCGATAATCCAGATGGGGTCCGGTGGAGCGCCCGGTGGATCCAACCGCACCAATAACCTGACCACGGCGCACTTGCTGTCCCTCATGCACGGTTTGCATGCTTAAATGTCCATAGTGACTTTCGCTGCCATCGGCATGGGCAATGGCAACAAACTTACCATAGCGGCCATCATTCGCCGCTTTGGTGATGGTGCCATCGGCGCTGGCCAGCACTGAAGTTCCGGTTGGTGCGGCAATGTCAATGCCGCCGTGAAATTCAGGCTTGCCATGAAACGGATCGGCACGCATGCCATAGCCCGATGTGAATTTCTGCTTGGCATCAGCCGGCAACGGCCATGCATGACGTCCCACTGCAAGTGGCGTCGTTGACCCCTTACCGCTTAACGCATCACGGAACGATGCAATAGGCGCCGACTTGTTGCCATTAAAAAGGCTCAGCACCGGATCGGCACTTCTATCGCTCGCAACTTCTTCACTGTCCGGCGGCACCGCACCCGATGGCGTAATGCCACGCACGACCTGCGGCTCAGATGTCACATTCGAAGATGAATTTTTAGCCGGAACCAGAAGCGCATGCTGCAGCGGAACGGCCCCCCCACGACCACGGTCGAGCAACATAAAGCCTTTATTCATCGCTGTACGATCTGACTTCAAGGCGCTGCTTTTATTAGAAATTATCTGAACATGCGATGTACCATTGCGCACCGAATCCAGCGACATAAATCGCTTCTGCGCACCGCTATTATCGGCCAACTGAATCACTTCAGCTGCCGTTGCGGCGGCTGGAAGTGCCAGCATGGCAAGCAGCGCTATCGAGGGCATCCAATGTTTGATAACGGTCATTCGTCGTCGCTGTGCTTTCTTGTTATTGGGGCGCTTTCAGGGTTTTGCGTAAAAGCCGCAGACCAATAGAAGCAAACCCTGTGCCATGTGACATTGACGCAAGTATGCCGTAAATAATGCACGCAATCCACTAAATATCGCTATTAGGTTTTACTTTAAATACTAAATGCAGTTATCTTGATTCATAAGTAATAAATTCAGTTAGGGTCAGTCACTCTATGAACATCCCCATGCGTCCATATTGCCGCCACTTACTTCTTGTAACAACAGCATTTTTTGTTGTTTTTGGTGCCGCCGTTCAAGCGCAGGCTGCATTTGACCCCACCTATGGCGCCGATTCTGCCGTGGCCTTGCCCGATGTTGAGGTGCTTTATCCACAAAAAACGCGGGCGGCCCCTACGAAAAAGACTTATATTTCCCCGCTTGCGCCCGTTAGCATGCCCGAAAAGCCTCTTTATCCGGCGCGCGTGGCCAATGTTGGGTCACCCGCCAACAATGCACAGCCCGTCGCGGAAGTGGTGGCACGCTATCAGCCAGAAGCAGCCGTTATAGCGCCCACCCCTGTGATCACTCCCATCGTTGCTAACGCCGCGCCCGCTGCGCCATCGGTTATGGGCGACACCAAACCATTCATTGCACCTGCACCTGTTTTTGCAGCCGCAGCACCGCAAGCCGCCGTTGCTTCCAACACGGCAATCGCTTCAGCAGTGATGACAGAGCCACCCGCCTTGGCACCCGCGCCGGTGGTGTCGTCAGCGCCAGCGATTGCTGCATTACCTGAAGTTGCGGCGGCAACCACAGCATTGGCCACACAAAATGGGGCGGCGCCCGCCGTTAACCTTCCAGAATCAACTGGCGCCATTGCCGCTGCGCCCGCCTTTGTGGCCCCCACGCCACTGATGGGCAGGCCATCGCCTGTTGCAGCTCCTAAAGTAGTGGCCGCCGCCAGCGCGCCCGAGCCAAAAGCCGACGCACTTTCCACCCAAAGCAAAAGCATTCTGGCGCATATTCCTTCACAGATTGACACGACAAAAAACAAATCGCAGAAAATTTCTTTAGAGCGGGTAAGTCCTGAAACAAAAGATGCCTTTGCCAAAAACAAAGAGCAAAAAGACGAAACCTATACGGCCGCTGGCCTAAGCATTAAGGTTCGCCGCCCCGGGCTTGACACAGGCTTTGAGCTGAACCGAGCCTATACCATGCTGATGGGCGGCGAAACGCAAAGCGCCGTCGATGTTTATAAGAATATTTTGGGTAGTGAGCCTTCAAACCAAGAGGCATTGTTTGGACTTGCTGCCACCTATCACCGCTTGGGTGAGCTTGATAAGGCGCGGCCACTATATGGCAGTCTGCTGAAGCTGAACCCAAACCATCGTGAAGCGCTAAATAACTTCTTGGTACTGGTGAGTGACGAGTCACCCCAAGAAGCCTTGGCCGAACTCGAACGCCTGGAGCAACGCAACCCTGATTTCAGTCCCATTCCAGCCCAACAAGCCATTCTCATGGATAAGCTTGGCTACACCAATGATGCGCGTGCAAAAATGCTTCGGGCGATTGAGCTTTCGCCTGAGAATCTAACCTATAAATATAACCTTGCCATCATGCTTGATCGTCAAGGTAATTATGCCGATGCCAGCGCGCTCTATCGCTTGCTGATTGATGCGGCACTGAAGGGTGAGAAAATTCCATCCTCGCTCGATACACTGCAAAAGCGACTGAACTTTATTACCACTGCTTCTACTACTGTGCCTGCCAACGGTGTTTAATAAAATCTTTACCCCCGTCGCTTATAGTTAGCATTCATTGTATACGAGGAGACTATGGAAATTACCGATCTGCTGATGGCGACGCACCGCAATAAAGCATCAGACCTGCATCTATCGAGCAAAAACCCGCCGCTGATGCGTGTGAATGGCGACATGCTACCGCTGGACATGCCAGCGCTCACCGACGACCAAATTAAAGTCATGATTTATGCTATTATGACCGATCAACAGCGTAGCGACTTTGAGCGCGAGAAAGAGGTCGATTTTTCCATCTCGTTTAGCGACGATATGCGCTTTCGTGTAAATGCTTTTAACACTATCTATGGGGCGGCCGCTGTTTTCCGTACCATTCCAACCAAAATTCTTTCACTCGATGCCATTGGCGCGCCCGAAGTACTGAAGCGTTTATGCCATTTGCATAAGGGTCTTATTCTGGTGACGGGTCCCACCGGTTCAGGCAAATCCACCACCCTTGCCGCCATGATTGATTATATTAACCACACTTTTAATAAGCACGTGCTCACCGTTGAAGATCCGGTTGAGTTTGTACACACCTCACGCCGCTCACTCATCAACCAGCGCGAAGTTGGGTCATCCACAAAATCATTTGCAAAAGCGTTACGATCATCGCTGCGCGAAGACCCTGATGTGATTCTGGTGGGCGAGATGCGCGATTTGGAAACCATTCAGCTGGCCATGACGGCCGCAGAAACCGGCCACTTGGTCATGGGCACATTGCACACCAGCTCGGCCGCCAAAACCATTGATCGCATTATCGATGTGTTCCCCGCCGATGATAAAGAAATGGTACGCGCCATGCTTTCAGTTTCGCTGGAAGCAGTGATCGCACAAACCCTCGTAAAAAAAGCTGATGGTAAAAGCCGTATCGCCGCGCATGAAATTTTGCTTGGCACGCCTGCCATCCGCAACCTTATCCGCGAAGCAAAAGTGCCGCAAATCAGCTCGATGATTCAGATGGGCAGTAAGGTTGGCATGTGCACCATGCGTGATTCACTCAACCGGCTTTATGAGGCCGGTGAAATTTCTGCTGAAACATTGCGCGAAACACTGGTCACCGGCGCCGAGGAAGATAGTGGCAACGCTGCCACCCCGGCCCCAAAACGTATGGCTTCCTCCAGCGCCTTTTAACCCATGAATATTACATGAGCATTGATCATATTGAACTATTACTAGGTGAAATGGTGGCGCGTCGTGCCTCTGACCTTTATTTAACCTATGGTAGCCCTGCTGTTTTGCGTATCGGTGACGACATGCTGGCCATGAGCGAAGCACCGCTGACTGACGATGATATTTCACGCTATATGGACCAGCTGCTAAGCGATGAGCAGCGCGATGAATTTCAATCGACTCTTGAGCTTAACATGGGTTTTGGCTGGGGCGAGAAGGCACGTTTTCGTATCAACGTCTTCCGCCAGCAATCGCATCCAGGCATTGTTATCCGACGCATTCAAATGGAAATTCCGGGTTTGGCCGAACTTAACTTGCCACCGGTTTATGGTAATCTAGCGTTGCTCAAGCGTGGGCTTATTTTAGTGGCTGGCCCCACCGGTTCTGGCAAATCAACCTCGCTCGCGGCTATGATTGGTCACC
>CANEUT010000077.1 GCA_947441895.1 Rickettsiales bacterium
GCTGCCGTGGACATGCCTAGAAAGTCACGTCCGCAATGCGGGCCGATGGCATGTGCTTCATGCGCAAATAATGCGCCAGCATATGCATGATGGCGTGGTGGCAATCTTCCACCAGACCGTAATTATTGGCCGCAATATGCAGCGACACTTCGGCGTTTTTGTTCGCACGGCCACCGGCGAAACCATCCAGCGAGATGGTGTGGAGCTTGTTCTCATTCGCCCAATCCAGCGCGCGCACCACGTTCTCGGAATTGCCGGATGACGAAATGCTGAGCAGCACATCACCCGGTTTTGCCAAAGCTTGCAGCGGGTAAACAAACACCTGCGCATATTCCATGTCATTGGCGATGGCCATGTTCAGTTCCAAATTCGCCGAAAGCGAAATGATTTTTGGCATCAGGTCGGTGTCGGTGCGCAGCCCCTTCATGAAATCGCACACCCAGTGGTTGGCGATGGCGGCCGAGCCGCCGTTGCCGCACACATACACCGTTTGGCCACGGCTGATGGCCACATCCAGAATTTGGGCGGCGCGGGCGAGCGCTTCCATGTCGAGCGTTTTCAGCGAGCGAGCCAGCATCGACTGATAATCAGCAAAATAATCGGCAATTTGCGGATACGGGGTGCTTGGAAAATTTTTGAGGTTGAGATGCTCCGCTGTTTCGGTTGGCACCACTTTCAGCACTGGCGACATAGGATAATCCTCACTAAACGCGTCATGAATGGGCGGTTTTTATACGCGAAACGCATCTATGCGTAAAGCGAATAACAGTAAAATGGTTAATTTTTATCGCGCTGCAACATAAGTGATTATTGTTTTATAATGATATTTTTTAAAAACTGGTAGGCAAATCGTTAAGAAACCAACTTTTTATACAGATCGGCATAGGCTTTTGCCATCACATCGGCGGTGAAAAGCGTTTCGAAGCGTTGGCGTGCAGCGGCGCCCATGGCAGCGGCTTCCGCCGGGTTATTCCACAAGCGCAGCATGGCTTCGCGGAGTGCGACGGGATCTTCCGGCGGCACGGTGATGCCGGTGACGCCGTTTTGGTTGATGTAGCTGCTGCCCGTGCCAATATCGGCGGAAAGCAGCGGTGTGCCGTGCATGGCGCCTTCAAGCAGGCTGATGCCAAACGCTTCCGAGCGCAGATGCGAGGGGAAGATGGTGGCGAAATTGAGCTGTTGCATGGCGATTTTTTCTTCTTCGCTCACCCGACCCAAAAATATGGTGTTCTTCAACCCAAGCGAGGCGGCTTGCGCCTTCAACTCGGCCTCTTTGGGCCCAGCGCCAGCAATGACGGTTGGCAAATCCATGCACTCATTCGCCGCCATTAAATAATGTAGCCCCTTATAGTAACGCAGCACACCCACGAAGCCGAAGAACTTCTCATGCCCAATACGCGCCTTCAGGCTGGCAATCACCTCGGCCGATGGTTTTTGGCACAGCGCGTCATTTAAGCCGATGGGAATCGACACGGTTTTACCCAGGTAGTTTTGCAGCACCGGGCTGGTGGCAATGTAATTCGGCGATGTGGCCACAATGGCATCGGCCCGGCCCAAAAACCAGCGCATCAGCGGTGCATAGACCCGCATAAGGTTCTTTTGTTTCACAATGTCGGAGTGATAGGTGACTACCACCTTCTGCTTGGGGCGATTCACCAAATGCATGAGGTCGCCATAGGGCCACGGGAAGTGGTAGTGCAGAATATCGGCATCACGCGCGACCTTGCGGAACTGGGTCAGCGCTTTCCAGGAAAAATCGGTCGAGGCGAATGAAAAATCAATGGGGAAACGGGTCACGCCAATGCCATGATCATCAACCTCGGGCGGGTTAGGATTGTGGCTGAGCGTCAGCACGCGTGATTCAACGCCATATTGCTGCGCGGCCAAGCCAAGCTGGCGCATCACCTCACCAGCACCGCCAACGGTCTCGGTTTGATAGGTTTTATAAACATGCAATACGCGAACCATGGTCATCCTTTTTATCGTAGGTGGGGGAGAAAAACAGGTTGTGTATAGACAGGCAATCATAAACTGACTTATATGCACTTACACGCTGTTGATAGGGTCCCATGCTCAGAAGCCAATTTCTTAAACGCGCAATGGATATTCTCGGTGCTGGCATTGCGCTGATACTTTTCAGCCCACTGCTGCTGGTGGTGGCTGGTCTTGTGCTGGTGACCATGGGGCGCCCCATTCTGTTTCGCCAAACGCGTCCGGGACTTAACCAGAAACCGTTTGAGGTGCTGAAGTTCCGCAGCATGAAGAATGCCACCGATGCCGAGGGCAAGCCACTCAGTGATGAGGCGCGACTCAGTAAGTTCGGCGCATTGCTCCGCAATCTCAGCCTCGATGAACTGCCACAGATGATTAATATTCTGCGCGGCGACATGAGCATTGTGGGCCCTCGCCCCCTGCTGTATGATTTCTTCCCCTATTACAGCGCCGAAGAAATGCGCCGCCACGAAGTGAAGCCCGGCATCACTGGCCTTGCGCAAATCAATGGCCGCAACAACCTTAACTGGGACGCGCGGCTGAAGATGGATGTTGACTATGTCGACCACTGGAATCTGTGGATGGATATTCAGATTATTTTTAAAACCGTGTGGACGGTGCTCGCCCGCGAAGGAGTGCAGACCGAAGGCCACGCAACCTTCCTTCGGCTCGACGACTATCGCAAAGGCCTTGGCACATTTGCAGAAAAACAGCAGAGATAGCAAATGTCCGCATTAGTCATGGTGTTGGAACGTCAGGCCCAAGCGAAGTGGGAGATGGCGGCACGAGCACTGGCTACCATGGCTCACCGTGGCCCCGATGGCGAAGGGTTTGTGGGCATCAGCTATACCGGCACCCCAACCGCTTATGGCGATGCGCGCACGCGATTGATTTTGGGGGCACGACGTTTCTCGGTGCTCGATTTAAGCAGTGGTGGCCATCAACCCATGCGTTGCCCCATCAATGGTAATCTCATTATTTTCAGCGGCGAAATTTATAATTTCCTCGAGCTGAAAGCCGAGCTGGCCAATCTCGGCCATACCTTCGTCACCGAGGGCGATACCGAAGTGATTCTTGCCGCCTATGCGCAGTGGGGCGAAGAAGCCTTCACCCGCATGAATGGCATTTGGGCGATTATTCTCTATGAAGCGGAAAGCGGTGATGTCATTGCCTGCCGCGACCGTTTGGGAGTGAAACCATTATTCTATGCCCAGCAGGGTGAACGCCAAGTGATGGCGAGCGAAATTCGCGCACTGCTTGGTGCCGCCGAATTGCCAGCCAGCATTCATGCACCCATGGCGTTTGATTTTCTGGCCGGTCTGGAAATTAACCACAGCGACGAAACCGTTTTTGAAGGTGTCACCAGCGTACCTGCCGGTGGCCTGTGGCGGCTGAACAAACAGGGTGATGTGGCCCGCAGGCGTTACCATGAGTGGGCAGAGCCCACTCATTACGCTGCCTCGCCCCAACGTTTGCGTGAGCTGCTTACGGATAGTGTAAACCTTCGGCTGCGCTCGGACGCACCCACGGTCAGCCTTCTTTCCGGCGGGCTTGATTCGGGGCTCATCACCTGGATTGCGAGTGAAAAAGCAGCGCACGCTCCGCGCACGCATTTTGCCGGTGCATTTTCCTATGGCTATGCCGATGATCGCTATGCCGCACATGATGAAATCGCGCAGGCCATGAAGCTGGTGAAGGCGCTGCCAAACCCAATGGAACACACCGTCATTCGCATGAGCCCCTACCCCACGCTCGATGAATTGCTTGCCATGGCGGGTGCTCAGGAACAGCCCGTTAGCACTCCGTCGGTTATGGCGTCGTGGCGGCTCTATCAGCATATCCATCGCGCCGGCATTAAAGTGGTGTTAAGCGGCGAAGGATCGGATGAATTGTTTGCCGGGCGCACCTCGCGCTACATGCCACTTCTGCTGCGCGATCGCCTAAAAAAATGGCAATTGGGCGAGGTCTTCACCCTTCTACGTTCGCCCTATTTACGCTGGCGCGATTTGTTTCGTGCCACCGCCTGGCTGCTACCTGATCGTTTTTTGCTGCCGCTGCTTAAGCGCTATCGACCCGCCATTGGCATGATGGCACCAAGCTTCTGGCGGGCACAATCGCATCGCTTTATGCCCATCGTCAACCATCAGCGTTTGCCGCTGGACGAACGGCTGCGTCAGGATGTGCTTAACCTAGCCATGCCACAGAAACTGCGCTACAGCGACTGCAACAGCATGGGTGCCAGCGTGGAAGTGCGCATGCCATTTATGGATTATCGATTGGTGGAATATGCGCTAAATCTGCCCACTGAGGAAAAAATTAACGCCCATGGTGGCAAACAAATTCTGCGTAAAGCGTTCGATGGTGTGCTTCCCATTTCCATGCAGGCGAAACCCAAAGCCCACAGTTTTGGCAGCGCCGAAAAAAATCTGGTGCTCGAGGTTGATTTTGCCCCCCTTATCGAGCGCGCGCCCCCCGTTGCGTGGGAATATATCAACCGCAAAGCATTGGTAAGGGCGCTTTCAAAACGCCGTATTCATCCCATGACTTGGTTACCTATTTCGTTTTTGCTATGGCTGACCAGCTGGGTGGAGGCCGATGCCGCAGTTGCCAACCATCCCATCAACGACTACACAGAAACCATGCAGCGCACTTTGGGAGAACCTTCATGAAAGCCCTTGTTAAATCGCAAACCGGTGTTGGCATTTGGATGCAGGATGTGCCCGAGCCCGATTATGGCGTGAATGATGTGCTTATCAAGGTTGAGAAAACCGGTATTTGCGGCACCGACGTGCATATTTACAACTGGGATGCATGGGCACAAAAAACCATCAAAGTGCCAACCGTAGCAGGTCATGAATTTGTGGGGCGCGTAGCCGCCGTGGGCAGCAATGTCAGCAGCCTCAAAGAAGGTGACTTGGTCAGCGCCGAGGGACATATTGTGTGTGGTCATTGCCGCAACTGCCTCGCCGGTCGCCGCCATTTATGCGCCAACACGCTTGGTGTTGGTGTGAACCGCGACGGCGCCTTCGCCGAATATGTCGCTGTGCCCGCCGTCAATATCTGGCATTGCAGCGAGCATATTCCCATGGAGCAATACGCCATTTTTGATCCGCTGGGCAATGCCGCCCACACCGCCCTCTCGTTCGATTTGGTGGGGGAAGATGTGCTGATTACCGGCGCTGGCCCCATTGGCATGATGGCAGTAAAAATGGCGCGCTTCGTGGGCGCTCGCCACGTGGTCGTCACCGATGTGAATGACTATCGCCTGAGCCTTGCCGCCAGCATGGGTGCCAGCGCTGCGGTGAATGTCGCGAAAGATGATTTGCATGCGGTGATGAAAAAACTGGGCATGACCGAAGGCTTCGATGTGGGGCTGGAAATGTCGGGCAACCCTGCGGGCCTAAAGCAGATGATTGAGGTGATGGCCCATGGCGGCAAAATTGCCATGCTCGGCATTCAACCCGCCGCCACCGGGGTGGATTGGGACGCGGTGGTGTTCAAAGGCCTCACCATCAAAGGCATTTATGGCCGCCTCATGTTTGAAACCTGGTATAAGCTGCAAGCCATGATGGAATCAGGCATGGACATTGCCCCGCTTATCACCCACCGCTTTTCCTACCGCGATTTTGAAGAAGGGTTTCACGTCATGCGCAGCGGTAATTCTGGTAAAGTTATTTTAGATTGGACAGCATAATGAGCACACTGAATGACCAACTGAATGCCGACCTCACCGCCATGCGCGACGGTGGCACACTCAAAACCTTCCGTTACATTGACTCACCAATGGACACGCAGGTAACCATCGAAGGCAGCGGCGAAACGCTAGTGCTTTCATCGAACAATTACCTCGGCCTCGCCAACCATCCCGAAGTGGTGGAAGCCGGTCGCGAAGCGCTCACCCATTATGGCGCGGGCACGGCATCGGTGCGCTTTATTTGCGGCACCTTTACCGTCCACGAGCAGATTGAAGCGGCACTGGCCAAGCTGCACCGCACCGAAGCAGCGCTCACCTATGTTTCCTGCTGGTCCGCGAACACCGGCCTCATGCCCGCCATTGCGGGTGATGGTGATGTGCTGATCAGTGACGCGCTCAACCATGCATCCCTCATTGATGGTTGCCGTATGAGCAAAGCCAAGCGCATGATTTATAAACACTCCGACATGGCTGAGCTGGAAGCAAAACTGAAAGAGGCGCAAGGGTCGCGCCGTATTTTTATCGTCACCGATGGTGTGTTCAGCATGGAAGGCGACATCGCCAAACTGCCCGAGATTGTTGCCCTCGCTGAAAAATATCATGCTGTCACTATCGTCGATGATTGCCATGGTGTTGGCGTGTTAGGCGCACATGGGCGCGGTACGGCCGAACATTTCGGCGTGGAAGGTAAAATTGATATTGTGACGGGTACGCTTGGCAAAGCCCTCGGCGGCGCAGCGGGCGGTTATGTCGCCGCTAGCCGCGCGGTCATTGACTATTTAAATCAAGTCTCACGCCCGCAGCTGTTCAGCAACGCCCTGCCCGCCACCATCGCCGCCAGTGCCCTTAAATCCATTGAAATCATGGAGCGCGAGCCCGAGCGCGTGGCGCGCCTGCATGCCATCACCAAGCGCATGCGCGATGGTTTGGTTGCCCGCGGCTTCAAACCGCTGCATGGCGAATCGGCCATTGTGCCGCTGATTGTGGGCGAAACAGCGTTTGCCATTCGCATGAGTCAGGAATTGCTGAACGAAGGCATCTTCATCACCGGCTTTGGCTATCCCGTGGTGCCGCAAGGCGAAGCGCGTTTGCGCATTCAAATGTGTGCATCACTCACCGATGCGCATATTGACCGCGCACTGAATGCGATTGAAAAAGTCGGCAAAAAGCTTGGGGTAATTTAAGTTGAAATTGTCATCCCGGCCGAGCAAAAGCGAGCGCCGGGATCTCCTTGAAATAGATTCCTGCTTCCGCAGGAATGACAAATAATCAAACACGCGCAATGGCCAAATCAGCCGTGGGCGCTTGATATTCCATCCCCTGTTTATCAACGCGAGTGGTGGGCTGTGCCGCTGCTGCAGCACGCGCTGTTGGTGCAGCATTTACAGTTTCCACGGCAGCATTTATTTTTGCATCGGGCGCCGCTGGCGCGTGCTCAATGTTTTTTCCTTTGTCAAAAAACGGTGCCGTGATGCGCGAAATAACAAAAATGCCCCAGGCCACCAAGGCCGAGGTAAGGGCCTCGCTGATAAAGTAATAGGGCAGCGCGCTATGAATCGGGTCGTACTCACCCTTTACTTTTCCTTTTTCCAGCAAGTCGGGCGCTTTAATGGTGCCCGGATGGCGCTGCTGCATCGATTCTAATTGCTTGAAGGATTTTGTATCGCCGGTCATCCATGCGCCGGCTTTACCAATCCAACGCGATCCAGTGGCAATGGGGTTATCGATATAACCGCCCTTACTGGCAA
>CANEUT010000078.1 GCA_947441895.1 Rickettsiales bacterium
CCACTGAACCTCCCACGGCGCCACAGCACGAAGCCGATCCACAATCAGCGGATAATGGGTGCAGCCTAGCACCACCGCATCGGTGCAACCCGCATCATCATCATAAAAGGCGGGAGCAATTTCAGCCCGCAGCAATTCGCTGTCAATTTTTTCACCAAGCACCATGCGTTCGGCGATTGCGGCGAGGTTGGGTGCGCCATAACAATCGACCGCGCAATCGCCCGCAAACTGGGTGATGAGGTTGCGGCTATATAAACTATCGGCCGTATTGGGCGTGGCAAGCAGGGTGAAACGCTTGGTTTGCGAAACGCCTGCCGCCACTTTTATGGCCGGCACCGTGCCCACGAACGGAAAAGGAAAGCTGGCACGCAGCCCTTCAAGGCACAAGGTGGAAAGCGTATTACAGGCCAGCACCACACTGCCGGGTGCATGACGTTCAGCAAGGCTGCGAATGAGTTTTTGCGCGCTGGTGGTGATTTCGGTGGCGCTGCGTTTACCATAGGGAAAACCCGCCGTATCGGCCACATAAATAAGCGGCAGATTAGGCGAAAGCGCGCGCAGCGCTCGCACCACGGAAATGCCCCCCAAGCCTGAATCCATAACAATCATAAGCCGCATTTAAAGCCAGATGAACCATTAGGCAAGCGCATGCAGCCGCTAACGGTTGCACGGTACAACAAAATACATTAAAACCAATGGGTGTGCCGGTTTAGCTCAGGGGTAGAGCAGCGGTTTTGTAAACCGAAGGTCGCGGGTTCAATTCCTGCAACCGGCACCACCCGCCGCCTTCGGCTTCGGGTGGCTTACGCCGCGCGAAGGTGACCTTAGGCGAAGGAGTGTCGCCCGAAGCTTTAGCGTAGGGGGACGGGTTCCTCATCCGGTACCATTAAATGTCTTTCACCCAGGGCCGGGTGTTGCTGGGTTTGCCGAAATAATAGCCCTGCAGATAATCAACGCCCAAATCCATCAGCATTTTGGCGATTTCGCCGGTTTCCACAAATTCGGCGACCGATTTCAGTCCGAAGCCGCGAGTGAAATCAAGCAGGGTTTTCACGAAGAAGCGGCTATCGACATTATCCGTCAGGTCGCGGATGAACGAGCCATCGATTTTTACATAATCAATCGACAGTGCTTTCAGTTGGCGGAAGCTGGTATAGCCCGAGCCAAAATCATCGAGTGCGACGGTGCAGCCCATGGCCTGAAGTTCGGTGCAAAAACGCGCGGTGTGGCGCAAATCACCCTGAATGGCGGTCTCGGTAATTTCTACCGAAAGGCGCGGCGCAATTTCGGGTGTTTTCTCAATTTCTGCACGCAGAATATTCATCCACCCGCCTTCTTGCGTAGTGAGATTAGAAACATTCAGCGCTAGCATGACGTCGGCGTCCTGCCGTAATTCGTCGATGACTTTGCGCAGCACAATCTGGTCGATCATAGGCATGAAGCCCATGCGCTCGGCAATAGGAATAAGTGCGCCAGCCGAGCTAATTTGGCCGTCTTCGCCGAATAGGCGCAGCAAAGCCTCGTAATGGGCCACTTCACCAGTTTTTGCATCAATCACCGGTTGATAGGCCAGGCGCATGCGGCCTTCTTTGGCGGCCTGGCCAATATAGTTGGCGAGGGCCATTTCTTCGCGGCGTTCGGCGCCGGAAACATCGTCGGTTGATTCGGGACCCTCGGTTTTTTCGGTGAGGCTAATGAGCGCCCGGCCCAGAATTTCGGAGGGCACGGTGAAACTGTCGGGCAGCATTTGATAGGTGCTGGAAGACAGGCAGTGCAGTTCGCCAAAGCGCGACGTGTAGCTGTGATTGCGCACCGTATCTTCGGTTTCGCGGCACCAGCTGGTAACATCGGCTTCGGAGATATTCGATAGCAATACACCAAATTGGTCGCGCTGCACACGGGCGACGAGCGCGTCTTTGGGGGCACGATTCCCAATGATATTGGTTAGCTCGCCCATGACCGTTTCGGCCACCGCCATGGAATAGCCCGACATAATCATGGACAAATTATCGATGGAAATAAGAATCAGCGCACTGGTTTTACCACCGCTACGCGCCTGTGCATCGAGCTTGGCCAGCGCATCGATGAAGCTTTGCGGATAGCCGCATGCGCCCAGTGTTGGCGCGGCAGACTCAGAACTGTGAATACGGAACATAGTATTTATTCATGCCATTACTTACGGTTGTGTGCAAGTGCTAGGCGTGAGTTAGCGTTTGTTTATGTTTGCGTAGCCTTCCATGGCGAGCCGCCCCGTAATGAATACGGGGTAAACTCCGCGAGGGGGAGTAAAGAGGGAGCGACAGCCCCCTGTATCAGTGAACTTGAATAAGACGATCAAGCAGAATGAACGCAAAAAGCGTAAGGCCCAGCCACTGGTTGCTGCGGAACAATTTGCCCGCCATGGCAATGTTATAGGACACATGGCGCATTTGCCACATGGCGTGCAGGGCCACCAGCCCCACGCCGACAAAATAAAACGCCCCGGCGCCGGCATATTTGCCCGCCAGCGCCAGCAGTGCAATCATAAGAAAATAACATAGCGATACGAATGGAATGAGCCATTTCCCCACCTTAATGGCGGTGGATTTAATGCCGACGGCTTCGTCGTCAATCACGTCTTGAATGGCGTAAATCGTGTCATAGCCAATGGTCCAGAAAATGGCGGCGGCATAAAGTGCGAACGGGGCAGCGGAAAGTGGGGTGCCCGTGGCCAGCCAGCCACACAGGGCGCTTAAGTTGAAGGTAATGCCCAAAAATACCTGCGGCCACCAGGTGATGCGCTTCATCCACGGATAGGCGGCAATCATGGGCAGCGCCACCAGCGATAGCAGAAACACCGAAAGTGGAAGGTTCAGCGCAATCACCAGTGCCACGACCAGTAACAGCGCCAGCACCACATAGGCAGCACTCACCGAAATGCGGCCCGAAGCAATGGGGCGATTTTTGGTGCGGGCCACTTGTTTATCAAGGTCGCGGTCGACCAAGTCATTGATGATGCAGCCCGCGGATCGCATGACAAAGGCGCCAAACAGCATGAGTGCCTGCAAATAGCCCACATCATGCGTGGCGGCAAGCCCCACCGCCCAGCCTGCGGGGAAGAACAGCAGCCAGATACCAATCGGCTTATCGAGCCGGAGTAATTGCCAATACGCGTAAAGCAAACGTCACCTCCATAAACCCATTTCTATGGGTGATTTAGGCGTCATGCCCGTCCTCGAAACTCACGTAGCGCCACTACGCTCAAGTTTCTGCGGGCGGTCATTCCTGTAAATCCCTCCATATAAATTTGTTTTCTGGAGGTGCCTTCAATCTCTCCTAGCACAGGAAATCGACCATGAACAGTCACGGCGTGAGTGCGTAGGCGTAAGCCGAGCCGCGAAGCGAGGGGGAGCGTAGCGGGGGCGGCACGCCCCCACGCGCGTTAGTGCTTACAAACTATTACTGCTTTCGTGAGGATGACAATGGTGTATGAATTCATGATGCAACAAAAACCACGCCACCGACTTGCTACTGACGCCACACTACGCGCAGGGGCGGAAATTATTTTGGAAGGGAATCAAGCCCATTACCTCACCACCGTGCTGCGGCTTGCGGTTGGCGACCGGCTCGCCATGTTCAACCGCACCGATGGCGAATGGCTGGTGCGCATTGCCGACATCGCGAAGAAGAAGCTGACCGTGACGGTTGAAAAACAAACGCGGCTGCCTGCGCGCGGTATCAATCTAATCATATGCTTCGCCCCCATCAAAGGTGGCCGGCTGGAAACCATCGTTGAAAAAGCGACCGAGCTGGGCGCCAGCGTGTTGCAACCGGTGATCACAAGCCGCACCATTGTCGATAAGGTGAATCTGGAACGCGCCGAAGCAATTGCCCGCGAAGCCGCTGAACAATGCGAGCGGGTGGACTGGCCCGAAATTCGCCCGCCCGTGAAGCTGGAAAAATTACTGGGTGATTGGCCTGCTGACGTGCCGCTTATTTATGGTGATGAGAGTGGTGCGAGCGGAAGTATTGCTCGCTTATTGAGTGGGCGCAATGCGCCCGAAGGGGGCGAACCCCCCTTAACCCCCTCGTTCGCCTTCGGCTCCGGCTCGCGCCATAAAGCGCTACGCACACCCACATCGTCTGAAGAGTCGAGCGTAGCCTTCCATGGCGAGCCGCGTAGCGAGGGGGTAAGCGAAGCGAAGGGGGATATTCCCCCATCATGGAGTATATTAATTGGTCCGGAGGGCGGCTTCACGCCTGAGGAATTTGCCCTGCTAAAGCGCGTCAACGCTGCAAAAGGTGTGGGACTTGGCCCGCGCATCTTGCGGGCGGACACCGCCGTCATTACATTAGCCGCCTTAACCCTTGCCGCGTGGGGTGACTGGGACCAAGCGCCGCGCTTTAACCCGTAGCTGTCATCGCGAGGCCGTTAGGCCGTGGCGATCCAGTTTTTTCTTTATCTGGATTGCCGCGTCGCTTACGCTCCTCGCAATGACTCTGAAAAAGGATTGATATGCAGCCATCCACCGCCGTTAAACAGACCAACGCTCCCGATATTCTGGAGCAGCTGAAAACGCTGGGGCAGGAACGGGGTGAGGAAATTGCCGCGTGGATGGATGCGCAACGCATGGAATCCGGCGCGCCGTTTTATTCGTCGGTCGATTTACGCCATGCGGGATTTAAAATTGCGCCGGTGGATACGAATTTATTTCCGGCCGGATTTAATCATCTTTCACCCGCCGCGCGCATCCGCGCCAGTGATCGCTTGAAGGCACGTTTCGCCGGTTGCGCCAGCATGAAGCGCGTGCTGATTATTCCTGAAAACCATACGCGCAATCAGGGTTATATCGACAATCTGGAAGCGTTGCGCAGCATTTTGCGCGGGGCTGGCTGCGAAGTGGAAGTGGGAAGTCTTGTCGCCACCGATGCGAGCATTGATGTGACTGCAAGCAGCGGCGAAGTGATTCATGAATTGCCGCTTACCCGTGCGGGCAGTTTGCTTAAAACCGTGAGTGGTTTCAGCCCGCAGCTGATTGTGCTCAACAATGATTTAACATCGGGCCTGCCTGATGTGCTGCGCGGTGTGGTGCAACCCATTGCCCCCCGCCCCAGCCAAGGCTGGCATCGTCGGCGTAAGTCGATTCATTTTGATGCCTATGATAAACTGGCGCGTGAGTTTGCCGATGCGTTCGGCCTCGACCCGTGGCTCATCACCACCGAATTTCATAAATGTGGCCGCGTGAATTTTGGCGAAAAACAAGGGCTCGATTGCGTGGCCATGGGCGTGGAAAAAGTGCTGCACAAAATTCGCCAGCATTATGCCGATTATGGCATTACCGATGAGCCTTATGTTTATGTAAAATCAGACTCGGGAACCTATGGCATGGGCATTATGACCGTGCGCTCGGGCGATGAGGTGGTGGAGATTAACAAAAAAATCCGCAACAAAATGAACGTCATTAAAGAGGGTGTGCAATCGACCGAAGTCATTATTCAAGAAGGCGTGGCTACGATTGATGTGGTGGAAAACGCACCGGCCGAACCGATGCTTTATTTGGTCGATGGCCACGCGGTGGGCGGCTCCTATCGCGTGAATAGCGAGCGTGACGCGCTGGGTAATTTAAACGCCACCGGCATGCGTTTTGTGGGCATGTGCGACACCGGTGAAGAAGGGCGCGTGCAAATGCCGCCCTGCCGTTTTGGTGCGCTGGGTTTGATTGCCGAGCTGGCATCACTCGCCGCCCCGCGCGAGGAATACGGAGAGGGATATTCCATTTAAATACCCCCCTCCGATATGTCCGAGCGACTTGGGTGGTGTTAGATTTTTGCGGGAACAAACGCTTTTTTGCGTCTTGGCATTAGCCGGTTCAGTGCATCTTTCACGATGAGCCGTTGTTTTTTAAGCATGAGGAGCTTAACCCAGTCCGGCGCCTTTTTGCGGCTTTCGTGCTCGATTTTTAATTGAATGGTCGCTGATTTAACCAACAGTGATTTAATACGTTTAAAGCTTTTTTAACCAACATCGTATCCTCCTAAAAAGTTAGGGGAAAACCCGTTGCGGCTAACAAGACGCACCGGGTAAACCCGATGCGATCCGACATCACGCCTCACCATGAGACGCCAGAGGGGCCCGGCTCGCATATGGTAAGGTGGGGATAGGGAAAAATGATTTCAAGAGGGGGGGGGTAAAAATATTTTGGGTCTGGTTAATGTCACAAACTTGATGGGGGCGCTATCCCCGAACCCCCGCGCTTATGCGGCTCGCCATGGAAGGCTACGCACCAACGCTATAATCGTTCGAAAATAAAGAAGCGAGTTGAGCGAGCGTGCCAACAGCCAGCGATAGCTGCGTTTTTCTTGATCAGGAGATCAAGAAAAACAAACCAATTACTTCTTACGCACCATGATAATATCGGTATCGGCATGGTTGCCCACCATGAATTGATAGGGCCCCACCACCTCGAAATGATAAAGCCGGTAAAGCGCCTGGGCTTTGAAATTCTCTTCCCACACCCCCAGATAAACTTCCGCCGATGTTTGAATGCGCGGCAGTGAAAGAATATGCAGCATCAGCTGTTTGCCAAATCCGCGGCCTTGAAAGGACTTATCAACATACACGCGATAAATTTCCTGCGCGCCGCGCGCTGCATGTTTCACCGGCAAGGTCACATGGCCAACTTTGGCATAGCCAACGCATTGATCGCCCAGATGCATCATCAACAACGTGTCGCCCGACTCAAGCGACTGCGTGTAATAATCAACGCTGCAATAACGATCCAGATGCGATTGCAAATCCGCCGGATCATACATATGGCCGAACGTATCGGTGAAGGTTTTGGCGGCAAGTACAGCAACGGCCGCGCAGTCGGCATGGGAGGCTTCGGTGATAACGGGGATTTCATTCATGCGGCATCCAAAAATCGATTATTAGTTTGTGGGCGATAGGAAAGCGCCTCGGCCAAGTGTAATCGGCTAACATCCTCGGCGCAAGCAAGGTCTGCAATGGTGCGCGCCACACGTAGCACGCGGGTCAGGCCACGCATGGAAAGCTGCAAACGGTTGGTAGCATCTTCCAGCAGCGCGCGACCATCGGGCGAAAGCTCGGTTTGCTGCTGCAGCATTTCACCGCTAATTTCAGCGTTGGTGCGGGCGTTGATGCCCAGTTTGGCAAAGCGCGCATGCTGCTGTTCACGGGCTTTGGCCACGCGGGTAGCCACACTGGCACTGGGTTCGGCATTGGCGGGGGTGAGCATGGAAAGCGTTTCCACCGCCGGCACATCGACATGTAAATCAATGCGGTCGAGAAGCGGTCCGCTGATTTTGGATTGATAATCACCGGCGCAGCGCGGGGCTTTGTTGCAGGCGCGCGATGCATCATCGAGGTAGCCGCAGCGGCATGGGTTCATGGCGGCAATCAGCTGAAAACGGGCGGGG
>CANEUT010000079.1 GCA_947441895.1 Rickettsiales bacterium
CTGGGCGAACATTCGGAGGAAGCCGGTTCAGGTCGTCCACGAACGAGCTCAGACGTTGCCGGACAACGTCGTTCGTCATCAAATGGTTGTTAGCCGTCATGTCGATCAAACTCGAGTCGGCAATGTCGTCCATGGTAATCTGGCCGGGTACACGCACATCAGGCGTTGGTCTTGGTGCCGCCGCGGCTGCCGGTAAATTTGTTATGCCTACTCGCCCGCCCGCTGCAGCCGCAACGGGCGCTGGCGCAGCTGTAGACGTTTGCGCAGTAGCTTTTGGGGCTAACCAATTGCCAAGATTGCTCACCCCGCCCAAGTCGGGCATCGAAATACGAGGCAGTGCTGGTAGAGTCAAGTTGGGAAGCGTTATCCTAGGTGCAGTAATATCTGGCAACGTCACGGGCGGTATGGCAGCGGCAGGCGCCTCCGAAACATTATCGGGACTTGGCGCTTCCGCAAACGGCACATAACCGCTACACGCATTGGCGGCGTCGATGAATTCTCGTGACGCCGCCTGACGAAGCATCAATTTTGTACGCCGGCCAGCAATACCGTCGATATCGTCCTCATCCACTTTATCTCGCTGAAAGCCAGGAAGAGCCATGTTATTCGCTTGGCAAAGAGCCTGGAATTTTGCCACTTCAGCGGCGACTTCATGAGTATAAATCGTAGTGGTAATAGTCGGCTGACCGGTTTGCGCGCGAATTTTATTAAGATCCTCAAGAAGCCGCGCCACTTCTGCGTCGGATTCCGGAGTTCTTGGCATACCTACATAAAGCAACATATCAGTCTACCCGTACGTATTTTACTGCAGGAGTGTAAGTATTTATGAATTTGCTGAAATTTCGCGCCATTGACATAAAGCAGCGCGCGCGGTTGCGCGGGTTGATTCCACCTTGAAATAAAAGTTTCTGTGCCATAGTAAGTAACTTTACCCAACAAGGGTTAAGATTTAATTAAATATTGAGCAATAAGGGTTGGGCTGCGTACAAGCGATAAGTAAGGCGCATCATGAGTGCCACTAAAAAAACAGCCGCCCGATAGCGCCTCACATCAACACGGCAATGAAAAAGGTGATTTAAGAAAAATTAGGAAATGAAATTCCTAAATTTGGAAGATTTGGCAGCCTCAAATTGGCAGCCATTGCACTCATATTATCAGCTATCTTTGAAGCACCCTCTGCTATGTCTGCAACATCAAAGCGCCCATTACCAAGCGTCGTAGCGGCGCGGTTGTTAGGTGCACGCCCATTTCCGGTACTTGCCAGCGCAATGGCCTGAACATCAGGATTGCCCACTGAACGCGACGCTGTTGATAGGCGCGGTGGCACAACATCGACCTGTTGACCAAGCATCACCGGATTCAACACTTCTAGCGATACAGGGCGCTGGTCTGGCGGCAGCGATGTCATGAGGGAAAGGAAGCTTCTTGCGTTACGATCCGATTCGGCGCTAATTCCGCCACGGCTGTCTAAAAATTCGAGGCATCCTGCCGTGCCAACACCGCGCGCACCGGGGTGAATGCGAAATGCACTGCGTCCAGCCCCACCAATTTCTGCCATATTATCTGGGTTTTCCAACGTAAACGAATAGCCAGGGCTGCCATCGCTCATGCTCATTCCCGCAAGCCCCAGACGATCGCGGCGGTTAAGACGCACATCATTCCAGTTAATTTCATATTCGGTGGTAATGGGGCGACCATCTTGCGCGGTACGCAAGCCAGGCAATGATCGTAAATTATTGGAACCTGAATGCATCATGCTGCGCCACACCACATCACCGGCAGGGTTCAGCATCACCATTTCAGCACGTGTATTTCTTCCTTCGCTACTGGTAGCAACCGTCACCAATCGATAACGCCCCTGACGATTGGAATCTGCCGAGGGCGGAACGGCAAGTGTTTGGCCAAGCGCACCGTGTTCAATTTCTGTTGTAACGGGCAAATCCACCGCTTGGCCAGCACGCGGACCACGGTAACGATCCCAATTCCGCGAAGGGCTTCCGGCGGACACCGTATCAAGTGTCTCACCAACCGATTCACCCACCACCGGAACTTCACGCAATCCGCCAAATATAGCATTCAGATCAACGCCATTGGATTCCAAGAAGCTAAAAATAATCGCCAGAAATTGCTGAAATGGATTGAGATCTTGGAGATTATTATCTTGGGTAAAGGCCAGCACTGCCGCATTGAATTTCTGCGCTTTCTGGGCATCCGTATCTTCTTCTTCGTAACCCTGAAAATAATCGAAATGGGCGAGCGACTGTTCAATTTGAAGGCGCTGTTCCGGTGTCAGGTCTTCATAGCGAGTACTGCGAATGTTATTCGCCACCGCTACCTTACGCGCACCATTGATGATATTTTGTAAATCCATACCAATCCTCTAGCTTGCAGTATAGCAAGCCAACATGACGGTTTTATGACGATTTGAGGTTTATTTTGCCCTATTAATAGGCCACCGGAACCGGGTCGAGCGCACGCCACAAATACCACGTGGCCACGGTGCGATAAGGCCGCCATTTTTCGGCTATTTGTTCATATTCGGCGGGTTTCAGGCGCTTGCCACCAGTGTAATAGAGGTCAATCGCCTTAAGCAGCCCCAAATCTTTCAGCGGCAGCAAATCGGGCCGCCCAAGGTGGAACATGAGAAACATCTCGGCCGTCCAGCTGCCAATGCCCTTAATGCTGGTCAGCAACGCCATCACCTCATCATCGCTGTGGCCATTCCAGGCATCAGCGTCGCGCCCCCTGCCCTTAAAAAACTCGGCCACGTTGCGCACATACGCCACCTTAGAACCCGATAACCCGCAGGCACGCAGCGTGGTTTCGCGTTTGCGCAGCAAATTTTCTGGCGTCAGCGGGTTCACCGCCTTATTCAGCTTTGCCCACACCGCATCGGCCGCCTTCACCGAAATTTGCTGCCCCACCACCGCGCGAATCAGCGTGTAAAACCCATCTTCGCGAGCGTGTAGCCCCTCGCCCTTATAACGCGCCACAATGGTTTTCATAATGGGGCATGATTGCGACAGATGCCGTGTTGCTTTGTTCCAATAGGGCGGGTTCATGCCGCATTTATACATTATTGTCATTCCTGCGAAAGCAGGAATCTACTTTTACTTGAATTCATCGCGCAAACGAGTAGCCAATAACACGAAGTGGATTCCTGCTTTCGCAGGAATGACAAAGCAGGAGAAAAAAATGACCGCCGCCGAAAAAATCAACACCGCCGTTCGCATGGAAACCGATTCATTTGGCGAAATTGCCGTGCCGAGTGATAAATATTGGGGCGCGCAAACCAGCCGCAGCCTCATGAATTTCAAAATCGGTGGCGAAACCATGCCCAAGCCACTCATCACCGCTTTTGGTGTGCTCAAGCGCAGCGCGGCCGTGGTGAATATGAACATCGCCGGGCTCGATAAAAAAATTGGTGATGCTATTGTGAATGCCGCCGATGAAGTGATTGATGGCAAGCTCGACGGCAACTTCCCGCTGGTGGTTTGGCAGACGGGTTCGGGCACGCAAACCAACATGAACGTGAACGAAGTAATTTCCAACCGCGCCATTGAATTGCTGGGCGGTGTCATGGGCAGCAAAAAACCTGTGCACCCGAATGACCATGTGAATATGGGCCAATCCAGCAACGATTCATTCCCCACTGCTATGCATATTGCAGCCGCGGTGGAAGTGGTGGGCAGCCTGCTCCCCGCGCTGAAAAAACTGCGCGATGCGCTGAATAAAAAGGCGGTCGAATTTAAAGACATCGTGAAAATTGGCCGCACCCATTTGCAAGATGCCACGCCGCTGACACTGGGTCAGGAATTCTCAGGCTATGTGCACGCACTCGACGACAATATTCGCCGCGTGGGCGAAAAAGGCGCGCTGCACAACGTGTTTGAGCTGGCGCAAGGCGGCACCGCCGTTGGCACTGGCCTCAATGCCAAAGTTGGGTTCGATAAAGCATTTGCAGAAGAAGTGGCGCGCATCACCAAGTTGCCATTTGTCACCGCGCCCAACAAATTCACCGCGCTGGCCACCCATGATGCGCTGGTCGATTTATCGGGCGTGCTGAACACCATCGCCGTATCGCTGATGAAAATTGCGAACGACATTCGCCTGCTTGGCAGCGGCCCACGCTGCGGCTTTGGCGAACTTTCACTGCCCGAGAACGAACCAGGCAGCAGCATTATGCCCGGCAAAGTAAACCCCACCCAAAGCGAAGCCATGACCATGGTGGCCGCGCAGGTGATGGGCAATCATGTGGCGGTTACCGTTGGCGGCAGCAATGGCCATTTTGAGCTGAACGTGTTCAAACCCGTCATCATTTATAACGTGCTGCAATCCATTCGTTTGATTGCTGATGCCTGCAACAGCTTCACCGATAATTGCGTGGTGGGTATTGAAGCGAATACCGATCGCATCACGCAATTACTGAATGATTCATTGATGCTTGTGACGGCGCTGAACCCGCATATTGGCTATGATAACGCCGCCAAAGTGGCCAAAAAAGCCCATAAGGAAGGTACCACGCTGAAAGCCGCCGCCATGGAGCTTGGATTGCTCACCAGCGAGCAATTCGACCAGTGGGTCATTCCGGGTGATATGATTTCGCCGAAGTGACGAGTTTGAGTTAACGGCTTCGCCGTTTACGAACTCGTCATCCCGGTTTGCGGAAGCAACACCGGGATCTATCTTACTGCAAAAATTGGACCCCGACGCAAGGCCGGGGTGAACTTATGATGTCGCCTTTAAAATGAATGATAACACATCATAGGGGACTGAGGTCCCCTGAAATCAAAAACTAATACGTCCGGTAACGCACTTTTCCGGACAGCACAATGGTGGTGGTGGCCGTTAAGCCGCCATCATTGGTTTGGCCCATTTGCAGCGTCACCAAATCACGCGCGGCGGGGTTCGTTTTTTTATACGTCGCGTCGGCAGCATTACGGCTGTCATTGGCAAAAAATAGCATGGTTGAAAATTCTTTCATGTCCTGCGCCTTCACCTTCATGTTGATGTGAGGCGCACGTTTTGCCAACGCTGCTGGAAACGCGGTGGTGAAGACAAATCGCCCGTCTTTATCGGTGATCGTGCGGCCAGCACCCGCAAATGTTGCGCTGGGCGTCACCAAATCATCACGGCCCGCAAGCAGCCAACGGCCATAGGGGTCTACCTGCCAAATTTCCACCACCGCTTCGGTGATGGGTAAACAGCGGCTATCCAGCAATCGCCCCACAATGACCACCTTCTGACCACTGGCTGCCACCGATTTTCCGGCAGGCAGCAACAAATTATTTCCGTGGGGAATGGCTTTAGCGCGCGGGTAGTTAGAAACCGCCAAACTAGGTGTAGGCTGACACGTACTCGCAGCGAATGCGGCATCAACAAAAAACAGTCCCAACCCAAGGAACGCCAGCATGGCAAGCAGATGTGCACGATAAAAAAAAGCGGGCATAGCAATGTTTCCTATTTCAAGGAATCATCTGTAGCATGGCCGTGTCTGAAATTTCAACTAACCAATTATTATTGGCGTGTTTGTGGCGGCGTTTGAAACTGTGCGCCCAAATTGCGTCCCGCGACCGATTCAGCCCATCCACGATCATGATCACTCGGGGCATCCGGCTCAGCATCACGCTGAATGGTGTTAATGTTCACTTTGGTCGATGGGGTCGCGCTATATTCACGCACCGGCGTTCCTGAACCATCACCCGCAATGTTATGGGTAACGATTTTATCACCTTCACGACTTTTCACATCTTTTTCAAAATGAGTGGCCAAATGCACAATGCTACCGATGGATTTTCCGGTAGCACCAAGGTCGAAGCGTGCCACATTATCCATTAAGCCATAAATGGCCTTATCCATCTGCCCTAGTTTACCGCCGCCTGGGCGGTCATCCACCCGCATACCAAATTCAGCTTTGGCATACATATAGGGTGTATAGGAAAGCGAATTATCGATAAACGAGCGGATAAAATTTTCACCCGCGGCGTCGCCATGCGCTTCCCAATCGGGCCCATGTGGATCAAGATAGCCATCACGCTTACTGATGAATTTCCGGATAGGATTATTTTTATTGAGTCCGAAAATAGATTTGGTGGCGAGCGTTCCTAAATCATATGAAGCCCTGCCCATGGGGTTAAGTGTCTGGCTGAAACGTTTTTCAAAGCGATCGAGCTTACTATCAGTTGCATAATGCTCATAAACACGCTTATCGAAAGGGTTTTTGAGACGAACCATGGGATTACGGATAGTAAATTCATTCCCAAAATATAGCGTTTTTTGAATTTTATTGCCCCAAAGTGAAATTCCCTGACCATTAGTCGGCACGCGGCGGGTGGTTTGGTAGTTAAAGTTGATACCCGTTTCCGGCGTGCCGTGAATCATGCGTGAAACAACGCCTTCAAATGGCAAATTCATTCCCTGTTCTGCCATTTTTTGCTGCGTTATTCCAGCTTGTTGCTTGAAGTTTTCAGTAGCACCAATGGCACTGGTGGTAGGCATTACATCATTGGTTACCAATCCGCCGCGCCATTTGCTTTGACCCACGCGCATGGGCCAGAAGAACATCACTGAAGGATTCATGTAAAGATTGGCCTTAATAAAGCTCTTTGCCACATAACGCGCACTGCTGCCCGCTCCTTTAACAACATCATGAAGCGGATGATGCATGTGGGGCATGCTTAACTTAAAGCCATCGTCTTTCCATTTTTTGAAAGCACCATCAATGGCGTCATAACTTTCGCGGAACATCAGCGTGTACCAGTTATAACCCACAAACCGCGCATGTAGATCAATCGCGCCCGGCAATTGGTGGTCACCAATAATTTGTCCGGCTTTATTCACTTCATAAGAACCACCGTTCCAGCCATTATCAAACGCCAGCTTGGTTCCAGTAAAACGCTTGCCCCACGCGTTTGACAAAAACTGGCGCTGATATTTCATTTGATAGACATAAGGCAGCGCCGCCACCCAGTCTTCGCCCTGGTTTTTCGACAAAATACGCCAACTAGCCCGCGCAACTGATTTTCCAAATTTGCCGGCATCAAAATGGCCTTTTGCACCAGGCTTTACCGCTTTGCCGTCTTCACCCACTATCCATGGCTTCACCGTGTTAGGGTCAATGGCCTGAAAAGTATTCCGCGTCATGGCATCACCGATCGATGCCATGGCGAAATCAAACGTCACCGCCACCATTTCAGCGCCAAGGCTGCGGCCATTCATCGGCTGACCGTCTGGCGTCAGGCGCGCATCATTCGTGTGATAATAGGCTTTGGTGCGGAAAGTGGTTGCTTCGTGCGCCGCTTTTACACGTGCC
>CANEUT010000080.1 GCA_947441895.1 Rickettsiales bacterium
ATATACATTGTGCCCTTGGCTGAAGATGAAGTGACAAAATGATATTCCATACGTTCGTATGCGTGCGCATCCATAGCCTTAGGTAATGGCGGATTTAACGGACTAACCAGCTCCGGCATAATTGGCTCATTGGGGCTCTTCCAATTCGCTCCAAAAATCTTTTCAATGGCACTGAAATGCAAATGCGCCTTATGTATATTAGATACACGAATATCGAATGAAAAAGGCTTTGCTCTTTTATGAATTTCAATGCCAAGCCGATTACGGAAAAGGTCATCAGTATTAGGAATTATTTCTTCAGGAAACCACGTGACGTGAGTACTTTCTAAGTTGGAATCAAGGGGGTAATCTCTTGTGAAGGTTCGCCCAGCGGTTACACCCCATAGCGCTTCATCATTAATAAAGAAGCCTTTTTCCAAAACATCGCTTTTCTGCGCAACGCAGAATAAATTCTTAAGAAGATCCTCTATTTTTTCCGGCGGCTTTCTGAGGGTGCATATAGGTCCAGCCGCATGAGCAAGATTCGCATAAAATAGCATAAAAAATAACCACGCTATTTTCTTCATTCTGCTACCCCCGATTTTATGGCTGATTGCTATATCTACTAGCGCTTTTCCTCGCGCTTAGCAGTGCGGCGAATGAACTGCACCAGCGGATTATCGGTGTTGAACATCCATCCGTTGTTGGGCAGTGACTCGTGCGGCACGGCGGGGCGCTGCATAATGTTCGCCCATTCACCTTCGCTGTAGCCCAGTTTTTTCAGCACATATTCTTTTTCCACCGCCAAATCTTCGGGGCGGAAGAGGGGCGTGTTCATGTTGGCCAGCGCGTCGTTGCGGCTCATCTGCTGAGCGGCGATCATGCTGGAATAATGTGCCTTGCGCTTATCGATGCCGAATTTGGTGGGCAAATAATAATCCTGAAAGAAGCGGGTGAAGGTCGATTCGCCGTGCTTGTTGGGGTAGGGGCGCCAGTCGAATTCATTTTTTAGGAATTCCACGGCGGCGGGCTTGTTGAAATCACCATAGTTCAAAATGGGAATCATGCGGATTTTGCGCACGAAAATGCACCATAAAAACTGCAGCGGCGACAGGGTGGGATAGGTTTTCAGCTTCGCGGTGCCGCCGAATTTTTTATGCACGGCCAGCACGTGTTTTTTGTCGCGTTTGTCATAAAACCAGCGGCGCGGCATGATAGATTCCGTCGCCACATTGCTGCCGGAGAGAATATATTTAATGCCGTGTTTGGCTGCGGTTTTGAACATGGTGGCGAAAATGGCGTGGTCGGAAATAATTTCAATATCGAGCACCGGTGCGTTGAAGCATGAGCGCTGCAAATCGCGAATTTCTTCCCAATCCACCACGTGGGTCACCAAATCGATGCCCAGTTTGGTCATCAGCCGTTCAATGTTGTGCACGGCCAGTTCGGAATTCCAGCCATTATCGAGATGCAGCGCCAGCGGGCGCAGGCCCAGCTGCTTGGCTTTCCAAATCACATAGCTTGAATCAACTCCGCCGCTGATGCCAACCAAACAATCATAGGCTTTTCCCTCGCCCGATTTTTTGATGATTTTCACCAGCTCTTCCAGCCGTTTTTCGCCGTCAGGGCCGGGGAACGCATCGTTCTTCACCCGTGCGCGGGCCTTGATGCAGTGGTTGCAGCCATCAGGCCCGAAAAACTGAATTTCCGGGTCGGAATCGTCCATAATGCAGACGTGGCAGATGGTTTGGGTCATGGTTTTACTGGAAGCTTCCTGTGGTTGCTGATAGGAAACGCAACATAATCAAGGCTGGCATTTTGTAAATGATTACTCTGATCGACACACAGCAAAGCAATATCAGTTCGGTGCGCAATATGCTGAAACGCATTGGCGTGGCAAGCAAAACGGCGCAGTCGCCGGCTGAGGTGCTGGAGGCTGAAAAGCTTATTTTGCCTGGGGTTGGCCAGTTTTCTACCGTTATGCAGTGGCTGAATGACAGCGGCTATCGCGCCACGCTTGATGAAGCGGTGTTAAACCGCAAAACACCCGTGCTGGGCATTTGCCTTGGCATGCAGCTGATGGCCAAACACAGCGAAGAAGGGAATGCCGATGGTTTGGGCTGGGTGGATGCTGAGATAAAAGAATTTAAGAACATTGCGCCGCTGCCTGTGCCGCACATGGGCTGGAACGATGTAACCTTCCGGGCTGGTATTTTTGCTGATGGGTATCCCAAAGAAGTTCCTCCCCCCACCGGGGGGAGGTTAGGAGGGGGGCATGGGGATGGAATGACACCAACCATGCCCCCACTGGCAATGCCAGCCTAGCCCCCACCCCACCCCTCCCCCGATGGGGGAGGGAGGTATCCGCGGTTTTATTTTGTGCATTCCTATTATGCCAGCTGCGCCAACGCAGCGGATGTGCTCGGCACCACCCATTATGGGCATGATTTTGTGTCGGCCTTTCAGCGTGGCAATGTGGTGGGGGCGCAATTCCACCCTGAAAAAAGCCATGCGTTTGGCATGAACTTCCTCAAAAAATTCGCGGAGGATTTTAGTGGCTAAACGTCCGCGCATTATTCCGTGCCTGTTACTGCGCAAAACCGGGTTGGTGAAGGGTGAGAAATTCGCCAACCACCGCTATGTGGGCGATGTGATTAACGCCGTGCGCATTTTTAATGATAAGGGCGTTGATGAAATTATGGTGCTCGATATCGATGCCACCCGCGAAAAGCGCGAACCGAATTATGAGCTGATTGAGCAGTTGGCTGGCGAATGTTTTATGCCGCTGGCTTATGGCGGCGGTGTCACCAACGTGGCGCAGATGGAAAAGCTGTTTCGCCTGGGTTGCGAGAAAGTGTGCATCACCACTGCCGCCGCCAACGTGCCGGGGCTGATTGAAGAGGCCGCCGCGCGCTTTGGTCGCCAGAGTGTGGTGGTGGGCATCGACGTGCGTAAGAAGCTGCTGGGTGGCTATGAGGTGATGCTGAAAGCGGGTAGCGAGAAGCTCGCCACCCCGCTGGATGATTATGTGCGCGAAGTGACCACCAAAGGCGCCGGTGAAATTGTCATTCAGGCCATTCACGCCGATGGAACGCTGAAAGGCTATGACCTTGAGCTGGTGGAGCGCGTGGTGAAGAACACCAGCGTGCCGGTAATTGCCGTGGGTGGTGCCAGCAATGCCGATAATTTGGCGGATGCCATTAAGCGTGGCGCATCGGGCGCGGCGGCGGGGGCATTATTTGTGTTTCAGGGCAAGCATCGTGCTGTGCTGATTAACGTGCCCAGCGCCGCTGACATGGCGAAGGCGTTTTCAACAACCAATTAAAAAAATTACAAAGCCGAAGCAAAACCACGTTTTTGCGAAGGCTTTGGCAAATCACTCCACTTCAAAGTACACCGAGCAAAGCGAGGGACTTTGAAGTGATGACTACTCACCCTGGCTCGAACTGAAACCCAATTTCCCATCGAACGTGAAGAGCGTTTCGATTTTCAAGAAATCGACGTCTTTCGCGGCGGCGCGTGCCAGCAGCTCGGCAATGTCGGTATGGGTGACGGGGCCATCTTTTTTCACGGGCATAAACCGACAGCGGAAGCGGTCAGTCACGTCCATTTCGGTAACAATATCGGGCCAGACTTTGAGGCCCTTACACGAAATCATTTTAATTTGCAGATTGGCGGTTGAAAGGCTCTCCATCAACGCGGCGAGCGACGCGATGTCTTTGTGGAACCAGTGCACGAAGAAATCCACGCCCACCAAAACGCGCTCTTCTTTCTCGTCGGCCAACACGGCGTGAATCTCCTGGCTGGTGGTGCGGGGCTGATATTCAACCACGCGATAGGTGCCAGGTTTTTGGCCCAAACGCTCAATTACCGCATCGGCAAATTCTTTGGTGCCGACTTTTTGTTTGCTCATGTCATTGAAAATATCCACGGTGTGAATGCCGTCTTCAATCGTCTTCAGCCATGCGTTGTGAATGGTGGAAGCGATTTCAGGTAAGTTTAAATGCACCAGCATCATAATGGCGCCATTGAGCAAGCCCGACGGATTGGCAATGTTTTTGCCAGCGATATCAGGCGCGCTGCCGTGAATGGCTTCAAACATGGCGTATTTCGCGCCGACGTTGGATGAACCCGCAAGGCCCACGGAACCCGAAACTTCCGCCGCAATGTCAGAAATAATGTCGCCATAGAGATTTTCGGTGACGATCATATCAAAAATATGGGGTTTGCTGGCAATACGCGCCGAGCCAATGTCGACGATGAAGTGATCGGCTTCGATCTGCGGATATTCTTTCGAGACAAGGGTGAACATATCGTGAAACGCACCATCGGTAAGCTTCATGATGTTGTCTTTGCTCATGCAGGTAATTTTTTTGCGACCGTTGGCCACGGCATATTCAAACGCATAGCGCATAATGCGCTCAGTGCCGGATTTGGTGATGATTTTGACGCTTTGGAAGGCATCATGCGTTTGGCGATATTCAATGCCGGCATATAAATCTTCTTCGTTCTCACGAATAATCACCAGGTTCATGTTGGCGTGCATGGATTTAATGAATGGGTGAAAACTGGTGCAGGGACGCACGTTGGCATACAGCCCCAATGATTTACGCATGGTGACGTTGAGCGATTTATAGCCACCGCCTTGCGGGGTGGTAATGGGTGCTTTCAGCAGCACTTTGGTGCGGCGAATGCTTTCCCACGCGGCGGGTGGAATGCCAGTAGTCACGCCTTTTTCATAGAATTTCTGGCCCACTTCGATGGTTTCGATGGCGAGTGGCGCGCGCGCTTCTGCCAGAATGCGCAACACTGCTTCCATAATTTCGGGTCCAATGCCATCGCCGTAAGCAACGGTAATGGGGTGGGCCTGCGCTTTTGTGTTTTGTTGAACAACCGATGCCATGGAACGCTCCTTTAAAAAGGTGACTCGCGCAGTTTATAAGCTGTGGAATGGTGTCAATACTAGTGAAAGTGCCGAACATAGCTTGCGGCGCGTCACTAAATCACAGTTTGTGGCAATTTGGCTGAGATCTAAGCGGCGAGTGAGGCCTTAATGGCGCTTAATGCCGCTTCCAGTTTATCACCATCGGGCCCTCCGCCTTGGGCAAAATCAGGCCGTCCGCCGCCACCTTGACCGCCAACGGCGGCCACACCGGCTTTCACCAGCGTTGGCGCATCGGCCTTGCCGGAAAGTTCTTTGCCAATGGCGATGATGATATTGGCTTTGCCCTCAGTGCTCGACACGGCCGCGATCACCGCATCACCATGTTTTTGTTGCAGCGCTTGGGCCAAGTCACGCAGGCTTTTTGCATCCAGCTCGCCAAAATTTTTGGCGGCCAGCTTCACCTTACCAACGTCTTCCAGTGCTGCTTCGGCGCCAGCGCCACCCATGGCGGCTTGTTTTTTAGCTTCGGCCAGCTGCTTGTTCAGCTTTTTATTTTCATCCTGCAGCGTGGCGACGGGGGCTTGCGCTTTTGCCGTTTCGGCGGCGTAGCGCGCCGGCAAGTCAAGCAGCGTTGCGGTTTTTAGTGCGTTAGCATCGGGCAGGGGAGTGGCGGCAGCGGTGGGCATTTTCAATTCCGCGCGCAGACGTGCATTTTCGTCGATGACGTTCTGTAATTGCTGTTGCTGGGCGCTTAATTGCTCAAGCATATAGCTGCGCACGCCTTCGCCGGTGACGGCTTCAATGCGACGCACGCCCGAGCTGACCGATCCTTCGGAAATGATTTTGAACAGGCCAATATCGCCCGTGTTGCCAACATGGGTGCCGCCGCAGAGTTCGACCGAGAAGTCACCGCCATCGGCTTTTTTGCCCATGGCCAGCACGCGCACTTCATCGCCATATTTCTCGCCGAAAAGCGCCATGGCGCCTGATTTGATGGCTTCATCTTGTGTCATCAGCTTGGTGGTGGCGGGGCTGTTTTGCGCCACATAATGGTTCACCACCCGCTCCACTGCATCCAGCTCATCCCGGACAATTTGCTTAGGGTTGGTCACGTCGAACCGCAGGCGGCTGGCATCCACCAGCGAGCCTTTTTGCGTAATATGTTCGCCGAGTTTTTCACGCAGCGCGGCATGCAGCAGGTGCGTGGCCGAATGGTTGGCGCGAATCTGGTCGCGGAACTTTGAATCGATATGGAGTTCTACTGGGTCTCCAATTTTTATGCTGCCAGATGAGATGATAATCTCATGAGCATGCACACCTTCGATAGGCTTAGTAGTATTGGCAACGCCCGCGTAAATTCTTAGCCCTTTGGATTCATGATGCTCACTGGATTCATAGTATCTATCGCCGCCAATGCTTCCTCTATCACCGATTTGCCCGCCCGATTCACCATAGAATGGAGTTTGATTGGTTACCAAAAGACCAGTCTCACCAGCTTTAAGTTCATCTACTTCTATACCATTTTTTACAAGAGCTTTGACGATGCCCTGTGCCGAATCCATGGCATAACCAAGGAATTCGGTGCTGCCCACGCGTTCTTTAATATCGAACCACAGGGCCGATGTGGCCGACTGCCCCGAGCCTTTCCACGCGGCGCGGGCGCGTTCGCGCTGCTCGTTCATGGCGGCTTCGAAGGCGGGCAAGTCAACGGTGATGCTATCGGCACGCAGAATATCTTGCGTCAAATCCAGCGGAAAACCGTAGGTGTCATAGAGTTTAAATGCAGTCGTTCCTGAAAAAATGCTGCCACTTACAGCGGCTTTTTCTTCCTCAAGCAGCTTCAGGCCGCGACCGAGGGTTTCTTTGAATTTTTCTTCTTCCAGCTTCAGCGTTTCGCTGATGACGGCTTGCGCGCGCTGAAGTTCGGGGTAGGCGCTGCCCATTTCACCCACCAGCGTGGGCACCAGCTGATGCATGAGTGGCGCGGTGCAGCCCAGCATGTGCGCGTGGCGCATGGCGCGGCGCATAATGCGGCGAAGCACATAGCCACGGCCATCGTTGCTTGGCAGCACGCCATCGGCAATAAGGAATGAGCTTGAACGCAGATGATCGGCAATCACGCGATGGCTCACGTGGTGAGCAGCATTGTTATTTTTGGAGAACTCTTCCGATGCCGCGATGAGTGTTTTGAACAAATCGATGTCGTAATTGTCATGCACGCCTTGCAGCACGGCGGTGAGGCGTTCAAGGCCCATGCCGGTATCGATGCTAGGTTTGGGAAGGGCAACTCGGGTGTCTTTGTCACGCTGTTCGAACTGCATGAACACCAGATTCCAGATTTCAATGAAGCGGTCGCCATCTTCACCGGGTGAGCCGGGAGGGCCGCCCGCGATATGGTCGCCATGGTCGAAGAAAATTTCGGAGCAGGGGCCGCAGGGGCCGGTG